>CAYSNV010000022.1:0-10160 GCA_964432545.1 uncultured Candidatus Bathyarchaeia archaeon
CAGCACAAATCCTGAGCCCGCTGGGACGAACATTGTGGTGGCGGGCCCGCGGGGACCAGCCCAACTTCTTTGGCGGGTCCAATCTTTGTATCATTATTAAAATCCTCCGTCAGAATATTAGGGCTATCGATCATATTAACCCTTTATCCTAAACTTTAGACCTTTAACCCAAATATGTATTGGGGACCATGCTTGCTGATGAACTTATAAAAAGATGGAGGGAAGCAATACCAGCATCCAGTGAAAAATAGTTAGATCATTATGGATTGATCTGTAGTGTGCCCCGGGCTACCTTTTTTTACATAGCATAGAGCAAGAACGCTCCTTCTTGCTACCAGAATGTCTTTTACCTTCTGGCTATTCATCCAAAGAAGCAACGCGACAATGACCGCTTTCAAGTGGGAGATGAATTGCGTCAGAACAATGGGGTCAGCGAAACGACGCGATCTCTATCTCAGAGGGGCACGTTTTCAAAGACCCGCAGGCTTCAGCCTGCGGTAATTCAGACCTTCTTCGAAAAAAGCTGACACCATGGAGATGAGTTTTCCCTAAAACTTGACCAATGGTTCTCTACCTTAAGTAAGGGCAATCCTCTATCTCCTGAATGCTCTCATCTTCCTTCCATCAAAGGATAAGGGCGAGGATCAGTCAAGCTTATTACATATAGATATCAATTGTTTCCCCCGATCCGTGATCTTGTAGACGAGGAATCTTCCCTCGCTCTGCTGGGTGATGAGCCCTGCGGATCTTAGATGGGAGAGATGATAGGAGAGCTTTGAGTCTGTTATCTTCATGATGGTCTTGACTATGCAGACGCATAGGGGGGTAGAGGATAGCGCGTAAAGGATCGATAAGCGTATAGGGTCGGATAGGGACTGGAAGATCTTGCTCATTTCTTTTAATCTTCTTCTTTCTGGAATGAGCCCATAGATGCTTCTCAGACCGCCGATCTTCTTCAGATCTTCTGAAACTGTTGGAGGTATTTCCATTTTTTGCATAGGGAATATTTCTGTCGAACTTATATTTCAATTTTTCTTGAACTCAAAA
The DNA here is from genome assembly GCA_964432545.1 of uncultured Candidatus Bathyarchaeia archaeon. Lineage (GTDB taxonomy): Archaea > Thermoproteota > Bathyarchaeia > 40CM-2-53-6 > DTGE01 > CAYSNV01. Next base: position 1,048 of record CAYSNV010000022.1, read on the forward strand.
TGTTTATATGGAACGGTGACATTTTGATTTTTCTTGAAATATTATTGAAAGGTGAAGTACAGTGAATAAGAAGGTTGATGTGGAGGTTTTCGGCCCCAATCCACCTTGTGTGAGATGCCACACCGTCTGGAAGAACGTGGAGAAAGCAGCGTCAACCCTCAAAGGGAAGGGTGTCGAGGTAACTATGACAAGGCTCGACATTACATCCAAAGATGTGGTCGCGAAATATGGAGTCCTTATGTCGCCAGCGCTTGCCTTAAACGGAATCGTAAAGACGATGGGTCGAATACCGGATGTGCAGGAGATTGAGACGCTTCTGAGGGAGACAGCAAAATAAGGTTCTGGAAGCGCATATGATGAGGGAGAGGAAGCGGGCTATTCGAACGGGCATTCTACTGGCATTTATCATTTTCGTCTTCGGCGCCTTAGTCTACTCTAGGATCATGGCGTACTCTCTCGCCCCAACAATGAAGCCTGCCGACTTCCATGGGCTCCCCATCTGGTACATTCCCATCGCATATCTAGCCGACTATTTCAGCCACGGCTGGATCTGCCTCCTCTTCGCCTTCGTGGTCGCGGGCCTCATCTACGAGCTGATCCCAAAGAATATCATCACCCGTTATATGAGCGGGAGCAAGCTAACCGGATATCTTTTAGCGCTTGGGATCGCGCCTTTTCTCACCGTCTGCTCATGCACGATGGTTCCCCTATTCGCCGGGGTGCTCTACAGCGGTGCGGGGATCGGCCCCGCAATCACCTTTCTGCTGATGGCCCCCTCCTCCAACATCCTCGCCATTCTGCTCACCGGGGAACTCTTGTACTGGGAGCTGGCGATAGTTCGGATTATGGTGTCGGTGGTGGTAGCGATCGTTGCTGGAGTCGTGATCTCTAAAACGCCGTGGGGTAGGGCCATTGAAAGGGAGCATAAGAAAGACGGGACAAACCCACAGGCGACTGTAAAGCTGGTTCAACCCCCTCTCGACGAAAGGTTATGGGCCGCCCTTAAGTTCGCGGCCTATTTAGCCAAGCAGATCCTCCCCTATTTCATCGCAGGCCTCATCGCCGTCGCCTACGTCGAAGCGTATCTGCCAGAGGATATCGTCGGCACATACCTGTCAGGTGTTCAAGGTGTCTTGATCGCCTCTGTTCTCGGCGGCCCTCTCTACACCCCGACCTTGGTGGAGATCGTCATCGGGAGGGGCCTGTGGAGCCTCGGCATGTCCAAGGGGGCGCTCCTCTCTTGGCTGATGGGGCAGCCCTACGATGTCGCTAATGCTATGGCAGTCTCACGGATCGCCCGCTGGAAGGTCGTTCTCACTTACATGTTCATCGCATGGGCGGGCAGCGTCATCTTCGGGATACTCTATGGCATCTTCAGCGGAAGCCTGTAGGAGGTGAAGGAGTGGCAGAGCAGAAACACTGGCAGGAAGGGATGAAGACCCATAAGAATATTGTCTACGCCTGCTTCGGATGCCTCTCAAACACAGGGATCACCGCGGGCTTGGGAAGCCTTGAGGCTGTCAAGGAGCTCGGCCTTGACAAGGTTGCTGTCGGCTGTCTCGCGTCGCTCCCGCTCGGCGTCGCACCGGTGATCGGGAAGACTAAGGCCGCCAAGAAGATCATCACAGTCGATGGCTGTCCTTTCGAGTGCAGTAGAAAGACTGTGGAAGCAGCCGGGTTCAAACCTTACAAGAGCTTCACACTTGTTAGAGATATTGGGATGAATAAGAAGGCTCTTCACGAGGACATCGGAGGAGACCTGAAGCCGGTGATGGAGTATGTTTCCGCCGAGGATGTAAAGAAGACGAAAGAACTCGTGAAGAGTGCTATCATGGAGGAGTAGGAAAGTGAAGACTATGGCGAAACAGAAACATTGGCAAGAGGGGATAAAAACCCAAGACTTTCAAGAAACAAATCTAGAAAACGGTCTGGACGCTCAGGAAGCCCAGAAGAGACTTGCGAAATATGGATACAACGAGATTCCTGAGAAGAAAGTAAGCTTTTTCGTAAGACTTGGAAAACGCTTCTGGGGTATCGTACCATGGATGCTTGAAGCCACAGCCATCATCACGTGGCTACTAGGCAAGTATCCACAGACGCTCGTTATCGTGTTCCTCCTCATATTCAACGCGACAATGTCACTATGGCGAGAAAAAAGAGCAAGAGCAGCGATGGCCAGCCTAAAGCAGAGACTGAGAATTCAGAGCAGAGTAAAAAGAGAGGGGAAATGGTCAATCATTCCTGCCAGGGAACTTGTTCCTGGAGACCTCGTCAGGGTCAGAGCAGGCGACCTACTGCCCGCGGACATAAAAATCATCAACGGTTATCTCGGCGTTGACCAATCAGTACTCACCGGCGAATCCATAATCATGGAAAAGTCCGCTGGGGAAGTAGCCTACTCTGGATCAGCAGTCAAGCGTGGCGAAGCTACGGGTGTAGTCGATGCTACAGGAACAAGGACCTACTTTGGAAAAACCGTTTCGCTGCTCGAACTTGCAAAACCCAAACTGCACATGGAGGAGGTAACGGTTAAAGTTGCACACCGGCTTCTCGTAATAGTGCTCGTATCCCTTCTAGTCGTGTTTGTCTACGCGCTGTTGACAGGTTTCCCACTTGCAGTGCTTCTGCCGCTCGCGGGTGTACTCCTTGTGGCTTCTGTGCCAGTTGCAATGCCGACAATGTTCACCGTGAATATGGCGCTCGGCTCGTCATTTCTTGCCAAGCAAGGCGTCCTCGTTACAAGGCTCAGCGCAATCGAGGACGCGGCCACCATGGATGTATTATGCATAGATAAGACAGGCACAATAACCATGAATAAACTCTTCATTGAAGAGGAAGTACCGACTAATGGATTCAGTGAAAGCGACGTTTTGTTCTACGGGGCACTCGCATCACAGGAAGCCAATCAGGACCCCATAGATGTAGCTTTTCTGACGGCCGCAGCGGAGGCACATATCTCATTTGATGGTTACTCGCAATTGGAGTTCATGCCGTTTGACCCCAAAACTAGAACGACGCGGGCTGCAATTCAGAAATCTGATGAAACATTCTTTGTGGGAAAGGGATCATTCGATGCCATATGCGCTTTTTGCAATTTGTCAAATAAAGAGACGAAAGATCTACTCAAGCATGTTGAGGCGCTCTCGGCTAAAGGGCTAAGAGTAATCGCCGTCGCAAAAGGAAGTGACCGGAGGAGGCTGCATTTTGTTGGTCTCGCAGGGGTAGCCGACCGGGTAAGGGAAGACTCATGTGAGATATTAGACCGAATCCGCGATTTAGGCGTATCTGCGAAAATGCTTACCGGCGATGCGCTTCCGATCGCAGGAAACATTGCCCAGCGGGTAGGCCTAGGCGACAAGATAATCAGAATGCCAAAGATTGAAAAGATGCAAAGAGGGAGCCTTGACTCAACGGTCGAGGATAGCGACGGTATCGCTGAGATTTATCCTGAAGACAAGTTCACAATAGTGAAGGCTCTTCAGGACCGAGGGCATGTGGTTGGAATGACCGGTGACGGTATAAATGACGCTCCCGCTTTGAGACAGGCGGAGGTGGGAATTGCTGTGAAGAATGCAACCGACCTCGCTAAAGATTCGGCAAGTGCTACACTTACTGATGAGGGCCTCGGGGGCAAAATAGCTATGATCAAGACGGCGCGGACTATCTACCAAAGGATCTATAGCTGGGCGCTGATGATGGTTTCTAGAAAACTCCATATCGTCGGCTACATCGTTGTCATGCTGTTTCTCACTCACTCCTTCATGCTGTCAATAACCGGCACGGTCCTGTTGCTTTTCCTAGGCGACTTTGTCTCAATGGCGATATCGACAGATAACGTGCAGTTTTCTTTAAAACCTGATTCATTCAACGTCGTGCGGCTGTTCGGAGTCAGCGGATCATTAGGGGTACTAATGACGATTGAGAGTGCGTTTATGACTTTGGCTAGCTTGTCATATTTTGGGCTGAGCGGCAACATAGATAAGATCTACACTTTCGGGTTTGCTTATTTGAATCTTGCAGGTGTATTCACCCTCATGATCGTACGTGAGCGCAATTATTTCTGGAAGTCACAGCCCAGCAATTTTCTAAGCATCACAGTCACAGCTGAAATCTTGTTTGTGATCGCAATCTCGCTGTTAGGTTTCCTAGAGCTTGCTCCGCTCGGTTACATACCCCTACTCGCAATCTTCGGCTATACTCTATTCGTAACGTTTCTGATCAACGACCCCATCAAGGTATACCTGATCCGCAAATTCAAAGACAGGCCGCGGTGATCCTAAAATGACCCTTCCCAGATTAGAACGTCTCAACGGAAAAGGAGTAGATGAAGCAGATCTAGTTGCAAATACTGTGAAAACAAGGCTGAGTAACCACGTTTCCAGAGCCTTATTAAAATGGGTTTCAAAGCGAACGAAAAAATACACGGAGGCGATAAGATGCCAGAAGGAAAAGAGAGCCACCCCAAGATACTTCCGCTGTGCTATAAGGTTGCTGAACACGAAAATGTAGTCTGGGTTTGTGACGGCGCAGCGAACGTCGGTCAGATAGGACATGCAGTAGGAGTCTTACTCACAAATCTGGATAAAGCCCGGATGTGTTGCACGACAGCCATCGCTGCAGGCTCGAAGCCCCACCTTGACATCGCGGAGAAGGCGAAAAGGAACATCGTCATTAATGGATGCGGAAACAGGTGCGCCTCGAAAGTCATGGAGAAAGCGGGAAGAAGAATCAACTACGAGATCGACATATCCAAGTACCTACAAAAGGTCCCAACACTCGACATCTACGAAGCAGATGTCAAAAAAATCGCGGAAATAGTCACCAAGGAAGCGAACCTGTAGCATGCAGAACAAACAGGTCACTCCAGGGGGTAGATGATGAGTACCCAAGGCTTGAAGGAGCTGTCATCAGAGCTGAAACAGCTGCTTGGATTGAAGTGGGAGCCGATAGCTGTGAAGCTCGTCGCCAAGGAAGACCACGACACACTCCCTGATGAGTCGAACCGACGCCTAAGATACTGCCAGCTGTTGATGGAGGCTAAGAAAGGTAAAAGCCTAGCGTTGACAGCGAAGAGCATCAGTTGCCCGGCCGCTGCCTCCGCCTTGGGCTTTCTCCCTCTCCCCGAGAAGATCAGCAGCGGGGAGATGCTAAAGACACTGGGGCTCTTCGCTTCCAATGAGGCCGCCGCCAAAACTATGAGGGAGATGCCCCGACTGGAACTTGGAAAGTTTAAGGCTGTTGCAGTAGCCCCTCTGAAAACGGCGCCCTTCAGACCCGATGTGATCGTGATCGAAGCCACGCCTGAGCAGATCATGTGGATAAACCTCGCCTCCCTCCGCCGGTCCGGCGGGAGACTGGAATTCAGCTCAGCCGTCTTCCAAGCCTGCTGCATCGACGTGACCGCGATCCCCTACACGACAAAGAAGGTGAACGCCAGTTTAGGCTGCTATGGATGCCGAGACTCAACCGACATCGCAGACGAGGAATGCCTAATCGGTATCCCCCTCCAACTTTTACCCGAAATCGTCGATTCCTTGCGAGAGCTTTCAGAGAAAGCCATACCGACGGCGAGAAGAAAATCGGTTTATACGAGTATCACGGAGCAAAAATAGCTAGGGCGTTAGATCTGAAGAATTCTCGAACATTCATATTCAAAAGATATTTCTATGATGGTAATAATGGGTAATTGGCATTCTAAACAGATCGACACCGTCATCAAAGAGCTCAATTCGAGTAACGAAGGGTTAGACCCGCCTGAGGCTAAAGCAAGACTTCAACGATATGGCCTTAACGAGCTTCACGAAGAGGAGAAAACCTCTCCGCTAAGCATCCTTTTCCAACAGTTCACAAGCATCCTCATGATCATTCTTCTCGCGGCAACAGTCATCTCTGCGGTGATCGGTGAGGTGGTCGACGCCGTTGCCATTTTAGCTATCTTAATCGCATCGGCTTTTCTGGGGTTTTTCCAGGAGCATCGGGCTGAGAGGGCCCTTGAAGCATTGAAGAGGATGCTCTCCCCGACGATAACGGTTCTAAGAGGGGGAAAAGAGGTCGAAGCCCTCTCGAAGGAGCTGGTGCCCGGAGACGTTATGGCCCTGGAGGTAGGAGATAAGATCCCTGCTGACGGAAGACTCATAGCCACATCGAATCTGCAGGTCGACGAATCCGCCCTTACCGGCGAGTCAACCCCTGTCGTTAAGAAGCTCGGTGTTCTTTCCCCATCATCTTACGTTGCGGACCGGGTTAACATGGTTTTTTCAGGTACAGCCGTAACCTATGGAAGAGGGAGAGCTGTGGTTACGGAGACTGGGATGTCGACGGAGTTTGGGAAGATAGCGAGAGACGTCTTGACGATCCGGAAAGAGGAGACCCCGCTGGAGAAGAGGATGGCCGGCGTGGGGAGGTGGCTCGGTACCCTCTGCTTGGTGGTCTGCTTCTTTATCGTAGGTTTCGGTGTCTTAAGGGAGTATCTGGTTGAGGGCGTGCTCGGATTCGACTTTCTGTTGGAGATGGTGTTGTTCGGGGTGGCTTTGGCGGTTGCAGCTGTCCCCGAGGCGTTGCCCGCCATCGTTACCGGGGCTCTCGCGTTAAGCATGCGGGAGATGGCGAAGAGTAACGCTCTTGTGAGGAAGATGCCTGCCGTTGAAACCCTTGGGTGCGTTACCGTCGTCTGCTCCGACAAGACGGGGACACTCACCAAAGGCGAGATGACCATCCGCGAGATCTACCTCCCCGAGAAAACTTTCCACGTCTCAGGCGTGGGGTACGATCCTGAAGGAGCCATCCTCTCCCAAGGAAGATTGGCAAACGATGCGCGGCTCCCTTTGCTCTCAGATATCGGGGCGCTCTGCAACGATGCACGGTTTGAAAGGGAAAACGGCTCATGGCGGATCATAGGTGACCCCACAGAAGGAGCGCTGACAGTCCTCGCCGCCAAGGCTGGAAGACCGCAGGAGGGTCTGAAAGCCAAGTATCCGCGAATAGGGGAGATACCCTTCAGCTCAGAGAGGAAGATGATGACCACGGTTCATACAACCCCCAATGGGGTTATGGCCTACGTGAAGGGGGCACCTGAGTTCGTCTTGGAAAGATGCACAAGCATCCGGATGGAGAATGGAGCTATCCCGTTAACTGAAGCATGGCAGAAGAGAATCTTGTCGGTCAACGAGGAGATGGCTGGCCGCGCGCTCCGGGTGCTAGCCCTTGCCTACCGACCTTTAAACAAGTGGGTTACCAGCGAGCCTGAGGCCAATTCTGTTGAGAGACAGCTGATCTTTGTCGGATTAGTGGGCATGATCGATCCCCCGAGGGCAGAGGCGATTGAAGCGGTAGAGCAAGCTAGGAAGGTGGGAATGAAGGTGATTATGATAACAGGGGATCATAAGCTCACCGCCTTAGCGATAGCGAGGGAGATGGGGATATTCGCAGAAGGTGACATAGCGTTAACCGGGGGAGAGCTTGAGAAGATGGGTGATGAAGAGTTTGAGAGGCAGGTTGACAGGGCGACGGTCTACGCGAGGGTCTCCCCCGTCCACAAGTTGAAGGTCGTCAACGCCTGGCGGAAGAGGGGAGAGGTGGTCGCTGTCACAGGTGATGGCGTCAACGACGCGCCCGCGATCAAGAGTGCTGATGTGGGCATCGCCATGGGGGTAACCGGCACAGAGGTAACCAAGGAGGCGTCGGATGTCGTCTTAACCGACGATAACTTTGCCACGATCATCAAGGCGGTGGAGAAGGGACGGTGGATCTATGATAACATAAAGAAGTATTTGACGTATCTTCTCCAGTGCAACCTTGTCGAGATTGCTGTCATCGGCGGAGGAGTACTGCTGGGCCTGCCTCTACCCCTTCTTCCCGCCCAGATACTCTGGGTAAACCTCACCACCGACGGGTTGCCCGCCCTCGCCCTCGGCGTCAGCCCCGCCGACCCTGACATCATGGACAGAGCCCCCCGAAACCCTAAAGAATCCCTCTTCACGAAAGAGGTGAAGGCGATGTTGACAACGATCCCGTTTCTTATTTCGCCGATCCTTCTCCTAGCGTTCGTTAAAGACTTGTCGCAAGGCTTGGAGGAGGCGCGGACTACCCTGTTCCTGGTATTCGTGTTTTTCGAGTTGGTTGTGGCGTTAAACTGTCGCTCGCTCACACATAGTGCTCTTCAGGCTCGGCCTCACCGTTTCCTCTGGCTCTCCGTCATCGTCTCCGCCGTGCTCACGTTATGTGTGTTAGGTCTTCCTGGCATACGTGATGCTTTCGGAGTCGTCGTCCCCACTTCAGGAGATATTGTTCTTGCAGCGATCCTTTCACTGATCCCGTTCGCCATACTGGAGTTCTTAAAACTGCACCTGAGAAGAAGAAACTCGAATCAACCCGTTGTTGACAGGTGAAGCGGGTTTGAATAAGATTCCGAAAGTCAAGCCTCCTGATGCTTACCCGCCTGAGGACGGAAGCTACCTGAGGGGGAACGACTACTCGCCCGTTGCGGTGGTTATCCTCCTGCATACGATGTATGATAAGATACCTGACATCTTAGTTCAGTTGTCGAAAGTTGCGGTGGAGGCGGGTGCTGCCCTCGCTGGCTTCCTTCAGACAGAGAATATTGGGGTAGAGAAGATCATCTGCAACGTGGCCGCAAACCCCAACATCAGATACATCGTTTTATGCGGTGTGGAGTCGGCGGGGCATCACCCCGGCCAGACCTTCATATCCTTCATGGAAAACGGCGTGGACGAGAAGAGGATGATCATCGGCGCCGTCTCCCAGACACCCTACCTCTACAACATATCACCCGAGGCCCTCGAACGGTTCCGCAGACAGGTGAAGCTGGTGAACCTCTTAATCGAAGACGATCGGAAGCTCAGGATAGACCCCGAAGCCGTCAAGAAGGTCATCAACGGCTGCATCCAGGAGAAGCCTACACCAGTTCTCCACTTCACACTACACGATCCAGGCGCCTACCCTGAACCCCCCATCTGCCAGAAGATCACCTGGAGGGTTGAGAGACCGTGGGCCCACTACTCCCAAGAGGAGACTGAGAAAATGAAGGAGATAAAGGAGAAGGCAACCCTCCGCCACAAGAAAGAAGAAGCGGAGAGAGAGGCGAAACGCAGGAA
>CAYSNV010000023.1:0-10051 GCA_964432545.1 uncultured Candidatus Bathyarchaeia archaeon
TGGAATACAAGCCTCGTTGCGTTACCTAGGTCTATCACGTCACGAGCCTCAAGGTGGATTGTCTCTCCTTCCGCGTACCAGCCTGTTACCCAGCGGTGTGTGTGGGAATCCACGTAGAACTGCCGTAGATACTGGAATGTTGCGGTCCCCGCTTCAGAGACTAACCGATCCGACTCCACGGGGACGTATCTGACATGGTCTAAGGTTACTTCGCCTAACTCTATGATATGGGGAGTCCCTTCCCTGAAGGAAAGCTGAGTCCCATTGAGACCGTTTCCAAAGAAGGATGTGTCAACCCGCATCTCGGGAAAGATGCTCTTTGGGAGACCCTCGATGACAACCACCACCTGGTAGAGTGGTCCCGCAGCCTCGAGATGAAAATCGATCCACACAGAAGCACCAGATGTGATGATGATGAAAGCCGACTGTGAGATGTATCGCGCTTTCTCAACCGTGATCGTGTACTTTCCAGGCCTTAACACAAAAGAGAAGGAACCGTTCTTCCCTGTCGTCTCCTCGCGGACTAGGATTTGACCGTCATATACTGAAACCCTAGCAGAGGCAACTGGAACCATTTCATTGTCAACAAGCTGTTCGACATAACCATGCAGGACGCCTGTAACTTCATCTGCGCCCACGTCGTATGCGGAAATCTGCAACAGAGCTGAGAATATCAGGATTAGCAGCGCAAGATGGAGAAGCCTCATCGGCATCTGCTGTTACTTTATAGGCGTTTCACTTAAATAGCTTTCAGCCAGCCGATCTCGCCACCCACCTCCGTCACCTCCGCTTTTCGCACGACGCTCAGAGATCTCAGAAAGACTGAAATCTGACGTTCGCGTATTCCTCACCGATAGTAGATATGAAGAAGCTAGGGATCCTTCACTACACTGCGCCCAGGAAAGAAGTGGGCGGCGTTGAAATAGTCATAGAACATCACGCGAGACTGTTGGCGAGGAAAGGATACGAAGTCCACTTGATCTATGGCAGCGGTGGGGGTCTCGACTATCCCGGCGTCGTCGAGCACGAAATCCCCGCGCTCTCCCCCCGCCACGCCGAGGTTCAGGAAGTTCAAGAGGAAATACTCGCTGAGAAGAGTGAAACAGTCGAGTTCAAGAGGATTAAAGATGGGATCAAAGAATCGCTTCTGAAGATACTTCACGATCTCAAGACTGTGATAGTCCACAACATCCCATCCATGATCTTCAACTACGCTGCGACAGCAGCGGTCAATGAGGCGGTGTCCGAGGTCAAAGCGAAACCTATCTTCTGGCTTCACGACAGCCTACTCTTCAGGCTCAAACCAGACCAGATAGAGAAGCGCTTTCCGCTCTCTCTCCTTCACTACCAGAACCCCAAGATCACGTACGTAACCCCCACCCAGTACAGAGCGAAACAGTTCGGTGAGCTGCCTGAACCGTACCGCATACCCTCCATGAACGTGGTACCGAACGGGATCGAACTCGAAGACTACATCAAGATTGACGAGACGACGAAACTCCTCATGAAGAAACTGGGCCTAACCTTTGAAGACTATGTGCTTCTAACTCCAGTACGCATCACGCCCAGAAAAAACATAGAGCTCGCATTGTTCGTGACGGACGAGCTGAAACACTTGATGAGTGGAGCACGACCAGTAAAGCTTGTAATCACGGGCCCGCCAGACCATCAGGCAACGAAGATGGGATTGGAATACCTTGACTACTTGAAGGAGCTGATCAGCAGGAGAGGACTGGGGGAGAACGTAATATTCTGTCACGATCTCATCGATCAATATCGCGAGTACGAAAACGGTGAGATCGCAAGATGGAGCGTCGCCGACGTCTATAACATAGGCGACCTCGTTTTTATTCCCAGTAAAGAAGAAGGGTTCGGTCTCCCCATCGTTGAGGCCGGAGCCGTCAGGAAGTCGGTCTTCTGCTCCCGAATCCCGCCCTTCCAGGAGCTCATGCGAGACGACATCGAAGGACGCATGTTCGATTTGGGTGAAGATCCCAAGAGCATAGCGTTCAGAATCTACGCCACGTTTTTGACGGACAAAGTGGAGAACAACTTTAACAACGTCATCAGACGGTTCAGCTGGGACGTAGTGTTTGAGAAGAGGATTCTCCCACTGATATCATAGGGCATGCTCTTCAGGCGTTCTGCGATTATACCAGTTCCAGAGCTCCTCGGCTTTGCTGGCAGCCTCATACGTGGATGAAAGCCAAGCGCCAGCTCTTTTGGCAACTGCATCTTTGAAGCCCCATCCCACGGCGATCCCGAGGCCGACCGCGATTCCTACAGCGGCACCCCACGCCAAAGCCTGAGCGAAAATGTAGAGGATTTCCACATCGATCCGCATCGTCCGCAACGCCATTGCAACAACGACGAAATATAGCAAAAGCTTCAATCCGGCGGCGACTATTCCCGAAAACTCCATCTTCGATCCTCTTCCCACAGACGCCACTGCGTCGCCGATCTTGTCCGCGATGAGAAAACCGAGAATGAGGATGATGACTCCTCCTATGAAACTCGGGAGATATTCTACGACGCTTCTCATGAACGCGCTGAGAGCGGGCATGTCCAGTATGTTGACGGCTGCAAAGATGGCTACCAAGTATATGAACCATCGGGTAACCGCGTCGAAGAATCTGACTATGGTGAAGCCCGACCGCTCCAAAGCTTTCCCGAACGCCGTCCCCCGCACAACGTCATCAGCACCGGCCCTGTCCAGTACCCTCGATAATCCCTTTCCGATCAGCCTGCCGGCAACCCATCCTATAGCAAGTACCACGATTGCTCCTGCGGTCTTGGGAAGTAGGTCCACGAAAGAGGCCCAAACATCTCGCAAAATGCCTTCCAATACGAATTTTGGACCTTCGCCTGGGCTTAGTCTGTTCTATCACTTATAAATCTTTACAAGAGATACTCGATCACATGCTCCATGGCGAGGCTCCACGGGATCAACGGCCTTTTGGCACCACTGTCACATAAGCCTGGGGTCTTCATCTGAACCCCTCGTCATAGGAAGATAGCGAAACCACTTTCCTGTCGCTCCAACGCATGTGGGCGACTCTAAGAGCCCTCTACGGCTCTTTCGTAGACTCGAACTGTCTCTTCAGCCGCTTTATCCCATCTGAACAGGGCTTCAACTCTTCTTCGCCCTTCCCAGCCCATTCTGACCCTTTCATCTTCGTCATCGAGAAGTCGAACGATAGCGTCAGCAACGGCTCCTGAATCCTTTGGGGGCACCAATATGCCCGTCTTCCCATCCGCGATGACTTCCGGTAATGCGCAGTGGTTGAATGCAACCACAGGCTTAGCGCATGCTTGGGCCTCAGCGGGAGGCAGGCCGAACCCCTCCCACAAGCTGGGGAAGCAGAAGACTTCACAGGCAGTGTAATAGTACGGAAGATCATCATCCTTAACATGGCCCGCAAATATTAGAGATTCTCGAATCTTTTTGTTGCGAAGAAGCCTGCCGATGTTTGGCGAATCATACCTGGGTGATCCGACTATGAGAAAGCGTGTTCTCGGGTGGGCTTCCAAGATGCGGGGCACGGCCTTGAGGAGGAATTGCGCGCCCTTGTATGGTACGAGCCTGCCGACGTACAGGACCGTCCGCAGGTTTGCGAGGCCGAACCTCCTCCTGATAGGAGAGGGGTCTAGGGCGGGTTTGAACCTCTCTAGGTCGACTCCGTTGTAGATCACATGGATCTTCTCTGGGTCGACAAAGTATCTTTTCTCGAGTTCCCTCCGAAGGAAGTGACTTACAGCTATTATCCTATCGACCCCCCCTCTGAGCCCCAAGAACGTTCCAATACGGTGGTCTACCATCTTGATCCTCTGCTTGGCGCTTCGCCAAACTCCGATTGGTGCGAAGCCATGATACGTGAAGACGTGGGGGGTTCCATCTCGACGTCGCAGATAGTTGCCGGCAAAGATGTCGGGGTGATATTGCGTGTGAACCAGATCTGCATCAGTCAATCTTCTTCTGAAGGCTATGGGGAATGTGAAGTGTCTGATGAACGGAATATTGCCGCACGGGGTAAGCACATTGACCGTAGGGATAGGTTCCATATCTGCCTCGATACTTCGCGAGTAGACGGTGAGTGAATGGCCTCTTTTTCTCAGCTGAGAGGCCAACTCTTTTATGTGCTGAACCTGACCTGACCCTCGATGCAGTGAAGTCCTCACTATCGCGATCTTCAACGACACCCCATCCTTTACTAATATCCTTCAGCGCCCGAGGATTTCAGAAAGATGTTGTTGCAGGACATAGATGTTGCCTGTCTTCTATCCATTCTCATCACGAGAAAGGAGGCTTTTCTGTGCATTTATGGGGTAGTTCGGCTTAACCTTTGTAGAAGATGTTCGGCTCCCCTTTAACGCGTACTCACATATTCTTCTCCATTCGTAGTTAATCAAAGTAGAGGGAACATCTTCCTTATTTGCATACTCTAAAGAGCCGCCTCTGACGATTTATCTAGACTTTTTGGAAAGTCAACCCTGCAAAAGCATGATCAAAAGAGGGAGACGAGGCTGATCACGGGTTTATTGATCGATCTGGACGAGACGTTGATACACATTTCTCCCGAACAGAGAGATTTGGTTCAGAGGACATCTCTAAAGGAGACTCGGTGTTAAAAGGTTTAGGGATAGATGAGGAGTTTGAATGATTCAACAGCATTTTTGAGGAGATTTGAATGCGAACGGCTGAGATATACGAGAGGAGGCATGTTAAGACTCCGATAAGACACGTTCTTGCTGTGTCTCAAGGGATTGGGAGTATCGCCAGAAGACTTCCTGAAGAGGCTTAAGCAAGTCTACTATAGGATTGAGGTCGAGCTATGGCATCTCTTCCTCGACACGGTAGAAGCGCCTGAAAAGATCAGACAACTTGGCATTAAGATTGGGGGTTTCTCCAATAGCAGAAACGATTGGATGGTGGCAGCGGTCATCTCAAGGTTGTGGTTGGACACTTCCCTCGACGTCGTGGCTGCTTCAGCAGAGCTTGGAGTGAGAAAGCTGCGGAAAGAGCCTTCTCTAAAAGATTTGAGAACAAATATCTGTGAGGAGTTATGCTGCCATGGTCTGTGATATTCATCATACGGGCATTATTGGAGTGAAGAAGCTGCAGATGAAGGCGGTCCACATCCAGAGGAGAAGTCCTGATGCACAATGTCAAAAGGAATTGAGGCCTGAAGTCATCATATCATCGCTTAAGCAAGCGGTATCAACATTCGAAGATAGGCTGGGGGAGAGCGCGTAAACGAACGGTGGCAGAATTCCGAGAGGATCCTATCTAAAGATCCTGCGCCTCGCTTTTTCTCCTTCCGTCGATGAGTGAAGGGGGCATGTTACCCTTACACTCTGCTTGATCTTAGGATGATCAGTGCGGTTCCATGGTTTCGACAACAATATGATAACGTTCTTGGAGACGTGTGATCACTTGATCAATTCTACACTTCAACCGATACACAGCGACTATTATGACCAGCAGCGCAAATATGATGGTCACCGCAATGTAGACCGGCGTGTAGTCTATCCTCCATATAGCTTCAACCGTTTTCGCAGAATCCATGACGATGGTGGCTTCAGGTGTAAAGGCGTTGGAGTCACCGCTCCACCGCTCAAATACATATTTAGCTCCGATATATCCCAGGAGTCCTTGGACTGGAACGGTCGGATTAACCGCAAAAGTCGCGGTGCCACCCACGTCATACCACCCTTCTCCACTAGGAGACCCGTGGTCCGATCTTACGTCAAGCTTATACCGCAGGGAATAGATCGCTCTGAAGTCTTCAGATCTCGTTGAGGCAAAAGAGAGTTCATTAGTGTTCACACCATTGCTCCACGTATTAAAAACGTATTTGATATGTCCCTCTACCATTTCGGAGGGAGCGATCACCTTATGAATGCTACCGGTGCTAAAGAGAAAAGCCTTCGGTAATGCTTCTTGCGCAACCTCAGCGCTGTCAATGTTTAGGCCGCCAATCCTTGGGTCTGCATCAAAACTGTTAACATGCCACATATTCGAGTCGATAAGCGTCCATGTCGTTCTACTCTTCTGCTCGAGGTAATCCTGCCCTTTCCGATACTCGTACGCTTCCTCGAGTTCAAGCCCCACGAGAACGCCGAAAGTTCTATCATAATACAAGCGCTGCTCTCCTTTTCCACTAGAGGGCGATATTCCGGCCCTTCCGATGGTGAATGGTGCCCACCAACCTCCGGCTGTGCCTCCGGAGTAGTGAATATCCCACACCCTCACATCGAAACCCTTGATCCTCACAGCAGTCTCCGAGACTTCGAATCGCGTCTCAGCATACTTGCCATCTAAACCTACCCAACCTCTCGGGAGCTCGTCACCCAGTCTTACCCTATCAGGATTCACCAATTCGGTAAATATTTTGCCAACACTGGATTCATTGCTGGCTGGTGCCATCAAAATCTTGGTCGATGAACGATCAACTACCCACTCACTTCTGAGCGAGCTACTACCTGATTCTCCAATGTTCCTCCGCAATCGTTCGAAGAATCCCGACGCCTCACTCACCCAGCTGACTGCCTCGATTCGACTAACTCTCACTTCGTCACCGGTGACATCTTCAATCTGATATCTGAGAACCCCTTCTTTAGTCTCCTTGAAACTACCTCGATAATTCCTTTCCCCATGGATCTCATCAACATGAATAGTATTGAGTTTCCAGTACATTCCCACCTCAAGGGATGCTGTTTCTACAGGCTGTGAGTGAACTGAATCTAACAGCGGTGCTGTCGCAATTAAAAGAAACCAGAATAGTAAGTACGCTGACTTCATCTTTCATCTGAATTAACTATTTCACTCATATCTTAAGTCTTTTATCCTTTTCACAATCGTCAGGACGCGCCATATTCGAGGTGCACAGAGATTGCCCAAGAGAGGTTCTACTTATTCAAGCGATCCTAAACTACGACCTCCTCTTATGACCATTCTTGTAGCCACGATTGTAACTGTGTCAGATCTGACATATGAAATCATGAACAGTGTTCTATCCACTATGATGTGTCCCTTAGGTCTTTGAAGTATGCCTCTGCAGGATATGGATGATTGAGTGCCTGGTGGGGGCGTTGGCAGTTCCAGTAGTCGACAAATGCCTGGTGGTTGGGGAACATCCACGACTCGCATTCGTACGCTTTATGAAAGGCTTCGATCTTACCGCGCGCGCGTGACCCGTAATGCCTCAGCGACATCCTTAATCTTCCACCCTTCAAGTCTCCGACGAACGATCCAACGCCTGCTCCGTAACACGCCATCCATCATTAATCTATTTCACTCACACTCCTATCATGAAAGGGACATATCAGGGCGGATAGTTCATAGGAAATCATGAACCAATACGTTTAATTAGAAAATTACTCACTGTGCTGATGATTCTGCACACCTGCTGTGAGGAAATGCAATGCGTATTCGAACACATCTGAGGCGTTTCATCGAAAAAGCAGCCTATAAAAAACGTCTAGGGTTAGTCGATGAAGTCTTGAGACTCAAGCACTCCCTGCTTCTAGAAGACGAAGTGGGCTGGGCTTTTCCCGTCAACATCTCAGTCATTATCCCCACTTTCTTCAAGGAAAGAGACGAGCTCTCCGGGTACCGTTATGAAGTCATCAGGAACGAGTTAATGGTGCTAGGGCAACTTATAACTAAAGGTGTAGTGGATGAGGTTGTTATTATCGATGGAAGCAGGACTCCTAAGGGAGAACCTGACGAGGGCCTTCTACGTGAGATAATCTCGTCCGCTCACCGGATTATCCCATTATTCCATGACCAAGTGGACCTTTTGAATAAGTTTCCTGTTTTAAAAGATAGATCCAAGTTAGGTATCTACGACTTTGTCTTTAAGGTCGTACATCAGCTTGACAGCAACATCCAGAGAGCCGCTGAGAAGTCAAAGCTCGATCTGTCACGTATTCCTTCTGGGAAAGGCTCGGGTCTGTGGCTTGCCACCGTGGCTTCTTCAGGCGACCTGCTCGTCTACTTAGACAGCGACATACGAAACTTCGAAGAGTGGCAAATTGCGTCACTGATCCTGCCGATTCTACGTGACTTCAAGCTTCAGAACGGGATTGAGTTTGTAAAAGCTTACTACGCACGCTTATCGGTCAACATCGACACGCCTGAGAAGGGCTTCTACGAGCTTGGAGGAAGGGCTACGAGATTATTCATGATCCCTTTTCTTCGAGTGCTAGCTAAGCGTGGGGTATTCAAGGGTCTGGAGAAGTTCCAATACCCCTTATCCGGAGAATTCTCTGCTAAAAGACGTTTCATGGAATCCCTCAGTTTTCCAGGCGATTACGGGATTGAAGCAGGCATGCTGATTGACATCTGGAAGAAGAAGATGTTGAGCAAAGTCGCTGAAACAGACCTGCATCTCTACCAACATTTCCCGCGAAGAGATATTCTGGTGACAGACATGGTGGCTCAGATCATCAACACGGTTCTCCGTGAACTCAAGGGACTCATCAAACTGGATGAAAGAATAGCTGACGAGTACCTAGAAGAAGCATACAAAGAAGTGAAGCGGGCAGAAGCGTTGTTCGATAGAGTCGAAGTAAAAGTAGAGGTCTCGCACAGCGTCAAGAGAAGTTTTTTCAAGGATTTTGAGAGTGATAGAATGAAGATTGAGAATTATGCTCAAATCTTGAAAAATTCTCTGAAATCGGAGACTTTGTTCAAAAAGGATACCGTGAAACTTCCCCCATGGGAAACGCTTGTTACTACGTTCAGCGGGAAAAGCTTCCAGAATTACTTGAGGAGGAGAGCGGTTACTCACACTTTCCAACTATTGAGTAAGCAGGGGCTGACCAGTTACGACTAGGTATCAGCCTAGGACATGACTCACAATCGCGCATTGGAAAACAGGGTTCTATAAAGAGATATCTTGCGCCTCGCAGATGGTAATTGTAGTGATATTCTGCCGCATCCATCGCTCTCTGATGTCTAGATCTTCTCATCGTCCCCCGTTGGCATCTTATTGGGGAGCTAGGTTCGCGGTGGACGGCTATGGCGGAAGGAGGACCGGCTTATTCCGGCGCGCCCTAGGCGGTCTTGTGAAAACTCCGAAGAGTATTAATCTTCCCTTCACAACTCCTCGCACACAATATATTAGACACGACGGGTTAACTAAGATGAGCGTGCGCTGAGAAGGTCTGTCGCGGAGGGATGACCTTTTCAGAGAAAGGGGTTGGGAGAGATAGGTCGACTCATCAAAGCTGTCTTGATAGATCTAGGTGAGACTTTGACGCACATCCCCCCAGAACAGAAAGGTGTCATTGAGCGACAGCGGCTAGAAGAAACATGGTCGGCTTTGACGCGACTAGGGATGAACGCCGATTTTGAAATGTTCAGCACCGGATTTCAGGAAATCAGCAAGAGAACCTCGGAGCTCTGTGAAAGAGAGAGTATCGAGATTCCAATTGACGAGATTCTTGCCGGAGCATTGAACAGGTTAGGGTTCAAGGCGGTACGCGGAGGCTCTCTAGCGGAGCTCGAAAGGGCATTCTACAGGACTGAGATCGCGGCGTGGCGTCTCTTTCCTGATTCAATAGAGGCTCTCGAAAGAATCAAGAGGCTCCCGGTTAAGGTGGGGGTGGTCTCCAACTCGAGGAGCGATTGGATGGTGAGAGAAGTCACCACGAGACTGGGGTTAGCGCCGTATTTTGATGCAGTAGTCACCTCAGCCGAATCTAGGATAAGAAAGCCAGGGACAAAACCTTTCTTGAAAGCTCTTAAAACGCTGAACGTCAGACGCCAGGAGACTGTTATGGTTGGAGACACCTTCAAAACCGACATCGTCGGCGCTAAGAGGTTAGGAATGCGGGCAATCCTTGTCTTACGAAACAGTCATTTGGTAGAGCAAGACGGGGTTAGGGCAGACGCGACGGTGAGATCGCTGGTCGAAGCGGCGTCGATAATTGAAGGATGGCTTGAGGCGGGATAGGTGTTGATGGCACCCCCGGCAGAACGGTCTTCAACCGACTTGTTGGAGGAGAAATCCTGGAATTAGCGTAGAATACGACTATGCCCTTA
>CAYSNV010000024.1:0-9784 GCA_964432545.1 uncultured Candidatus Bathyarchaeia archaeon
GTACCCAGCGCGGCGCACTCAAGACACACAAGAAGCTTAACACCATCCACGACGACTCTTCTGGGCTCATAGGAAATCTCGACGCCGCAGATTTCACAGTTCAAGGAGGATCCCCGTTCCGTCAAGATTCTCCGGTGAGAAAACTTGCTCCTTCAACCTCATGTGATTGCCGTGTTATTTAATCTTTTTAAGGAGCTGGATCCACCTATAAGCCCCATGCCTTCTCGAATACGTGTTCTCTATTGGAAGGGCGAGGTAGCGACAGTGGATGCGTGAACCAAGCGAACCTGAGCTGATCAGACTGAGGAGTATTGCGAACTTCCAGCTTGGGAGAGGACTTGGCGAGAGGCTGTTTCCCAAGAATATTAGGATAGTTACGTCGCCGAAGACGGGAAAGATCCGTTACATCTACCTCGGAGAGAACCTTCTGGCGACTTTGAGGCCTAGAAACGGCTTGTTGGCTTTGACTCTCCACGGGGCAGAGCGGCTTGTCAAGTGCAAGAAAGCCGCCCACCTAACGATCAGGGTTCGAAATGATGTCACCTCTTTCGTCAGGAAAGGAAGTGATGTCTTCTGTAAGCACGTCACGAAGGTCAGCCCACTGCTGAAGCCGGGTGATGAGGTCATCGTGGTGGACCGATCCAGAGAGCTTCAGGCGGTAGGAAAGACAGTTTTAAGCGGTGAGGAGATAGCGTCTTTCAAGGCGGGTGTCGCAGTGAAGGTCAGGAGGGGGGTCGAGAGGAAGAAGACTGGCAGGACGACTGATTAAACTTAATACTCGCTGTCTCTTCTAATATCTGGGAGGAACCGGGTTGAGCTTCAGAAGAATCCCGATCAGGGGGCTTCCTTCTGGACGGGATGCGATGCGCATGATGCAGAAGATGGGCATGAACGTCAAGGAGATAGAAGGCGTGCAAGAGGTTCTGATAAAGACGGATGATAAGACCATCCTAATCGAGAAGCCAAATGTAACGCTGATCAAGATGCAAGACCAGAACATGTTCCAGATAGCCGGAGGGCTGGTTAAAGAGACGCAGGAACGGGCTCCCGCCGCCGAGATCTCAGCCGAGGATGTCAAACTCGTGATGGAACAAACAGGGAAGAGCGCCGAGGAAGCGATGAAGGCCTTGCAGGAGAGCGAGGGAGATCTGGCAAAAGCGATTCTCAAATTGAAAGGAGAAGCCTCCTAACTCGTCCGGACAGCTTCGCGTGCCAGCTGCTCTTTCAGGAGTTTCAGGTAGAAGGGTTCCTCTCTCGCGCGCACTCCGGCATATTCTATCGAAGGGTAGCGGTATAGAAGAGACTGCGTGCCGCTCAGATGTGATCTTTATCACGACCGACACTTTTGAACTCGCCACGCGCCCTTGAAAGGATGCTTGATCAGGAGATCCCAGGACTGAGATCTGTTTGATAAGACGTGAAAGTAGGGCGTTGTCTCTCGCCGCGATGATAGAGAAGCCCGCAACCCCCTTTTCTAAAGGATCTGCGAGAAGGTTTCCCCCCACCTCTCTAACCACCCCTCCCGCCTCTTCGAGGATCAGTTTCCCAGCGGCGATGTCTACGACTCTCAGCTTCCTTCTCAGGTCTAAGACGGCGTCGAGTTTCGAAGAAGCGATGTAACATAACTCCAGCGCCAGAGAGCCGAGGGTTCGAGTCTTGGCGAACCTCAAAAGCTTGGCGAGGCCGCCGGCAGGGTGCTTTGCCCCGTAGGCGTACAGGCTGACAAGCAAGCTCTCTTTGTTCTGTTCTCCAAGCGACCGGGGAAGCACCTCCCCCGATCGCTTTCTGGAGAGGCGCATATCCTGCCTGATGCGCAATCTCTCTCCATTCAGAAAGGCGCCTCTTCGCTGTTCTGCTTGGTAGAGATCTCCCCGGACTATGTCCATGACGGCCCCCGCCTCTACATTCTCAAGACGGAAGTCTCTCCTGTAGCGGCCAACCGCCAGTGAAACGCTGCAGAACGGTATGGACTTTGCGAAGTTCAGTGAGCCGTCGAGAGGATCAAGGATCGCGACAACCTCAGGTTCGCCTCCGATTGCTTCAGACCCAACCTCCTCACTGAACAGCAGCGCAGATATCCCCTCTTCTTTGAAGCATTCTACAGCCCTGTCCTCCGCTATCTGGTCAATTCTTCTGGTGAGGTCTGTCGCCCTTACCGCGGTGACCTTCCGAACATCCTCTCTTGTCATGTTGTCGAGGATGACTTGGCGAACCTCAGAGACTACCCTTCTTGACAATGAGGCGAGATCCATGAGATCCTTCCACCTTCAAGGGGGATTCGATTAAATAGTGTCATTCGATGGATATAACCTGTGGGCGGATGAGAATGAAGGGTTGGGCTGTCTGGGTTACCGGCCTACCCGGTTCAGGGAAATCAACGATCGTGGCCGTGTTAGAAGAGAGGCTAAGGGAGAGAGGCGTGAAGCATCAAGTGCTCTCGATAGACTCGGTTAGAAAGATCATCACCCCCAACCCAAGCTATGGTGAACTCGAGAGGGAGCTGGTGTATGGTTCGTTGGTCTACACCGCCTCCGTGCTGACTCTACACGGGGTCAACGTTGTGATCGACGCGACCGGGAACCGGAGGCGGTACCGTGATAAAGCCCGAAACTTGATAGAGAGGTTTGCTGAGGTTTTCGTCAAATGCCCTCTAGAGCTCTGCATGGAGCGGGAGCAAGCGAGGCGAGATCGCCACGGGGCTCCTGAGAAAGTCTACGAGAGGGGACTGACCCAGAAGAGCAAGACGGTGCCGGGGTTAGGCGTTCCCTACGAGGAGCCGGTTAGTCCTGAAGTAGTCGTCGAGTCATACCGTCTCACACCCCAAGAAGCAGCCGACAAGATCGTCCACGCGCTCGAAATGAAGTTCGCGCTGAGGTAGAATGCGCTATGACAGACATAACGGTTCAAAATCTGAGGGAATACTTCTCCAAACTCTGTAAAGCGAAAGTTGAGATCAAGTCCATAAAGGCGTTGGGGGCCGACAGAGGGGGCAGCGATCTCAAGGGGTTTGGCTACGGAAAACAGGTCGTTATTGAACTTGATGTCGGCGGCTCACCTAGGAGTCTTGTCTTTGGGACTTTGCGAGGGGATACCTTTGGTCACGATTTCCCGTACGACAGGGCGCGGAGCATCCTTATGGCACACCTTACGTTCAACAACATGCCAAATCACGTGCGCTCCGTCGACGCGGGAGCCATCGCTCACGACGGCACACCCCTATCCATCGGAGACTTTAGCGAGTTCTTCCAGGTTTCAGAGATGGTTGAGGGCGCTGAGTACTACAGGGACCTTGAGAGGCTGAAGGTCGAAAAGGAGCTTCGTCAACTCGATTTGGAGAGATGCCAAGCTCTCTCAGACTTTCTGGTAAGCATCCATCGTAAGAAGTTGCAGAAACCCGAGTACTATACGCGCCGCATCAGAGAACTGATCGGCGATGGCGAGTGCATCATGGGCCTAATCGACAACTACCCGAGAGACTTCCCACTTCTGGGGAGAAAGCAGCTCGAGGAGATCGAGAAGAAGTGCGTCCAGTGGCGGTGGAGGCTGAAAGAGAGGGAGGAGAGGCTCTCCCAGGTGCACGGCGACTTTCACCCGTGGAATATCCTATTTCGAGAGGGGACAGACTTCTCTGTCCTTGACCGAAGCCGAGGGGAATGGGGGGAGCCCAGCGATGACATCGCCGCGCTGACGGTAAACTACATCTTCTACTCGCTCCAAGTTTATGGGAGGCTGGCAGGACCCTTCGAGAAGCTCTACGACGCGTTCGTGACAAACTACCTAGACAAGAGCGGCGATCACGAAGTGGAGGAAGTCATTCAACCTTTCTACGCATGGAGAAGCCTAGTCGTCGCAAGCCCTGTCTGGTATCCGACCTTGAAGATCGATGTCCGAAGGAGGTTGTTCAACTTCATACGAAATATCCTTGACGTAGAACGAATGGACTTCAAGAGGATAAACAGCTATCTGGAGGCCGGCGATGGCCCCTCTTGAGTCTTCAAGACGGACTTCATACCTTTCGAAGATATCGTGTCCCGAATCATCCCAAGCACGCCTCTGATGTTCTCGCCGGTTTTGGCGCTCAGAGAGACTGTGGCCGAGCCTGGGAGGTGCCTGTTCGCCAAGGCTGTGACCTCCTGAAGCTTCTCTTGAGATGTGAGGTCGATCTTGTTGATACAGACGATGACTTCTCCACGCGCATCTATCCGCCTGAGAATGTTATTGGAGGAGACGAGTCTCCTACTTAAGGCGGTCAAGTCGTCGCTAGCGTCTACAAAAAGCAGCATGAGGTCGGCGTCGGCTATCTCCTTCAGGGTCGAGTCGAACGCGTCGATGATCGTCGGGTGCATATCCTCGATGAAACCAATGGAGTCAATAAGAATAAAGCTTGAACCCCCTTCCTCGGTCATCTGTACCCTCCTGGCGAAAGTAGACAGGGTGGTGAACGGGCCGAGACCTACGTGCTTGGTCTCATGACTCAGCCCGTTGAAGAACGTTGTCTTCCCGCTTTGCGTGTATCCCGCCAGAGCTACTATCGGGAAACCCAGTTCGTGCCGGCGAGTTCTTAAGGCGTCCTTTTTCCGACGGATGTCCTCCAGCTCTCTCCTCATCTTGCTGATTCTCTTTCTGGCCTCTCGTTCATAGTTCTGAAACGGATATTCGCCAGGGCCGCTCCACCCCACCTGTTCGCCCAATATCCCCTGCAGCTTAAGGTACTCACGTCCCCACGAGAACGTATACTTCAACCTGGCGAGCTGAATTTGCAGAAGGGCCTCCCGTGTCCGCGCCCTCTTTTCGAAGAGCTCAAGAATCAGGAGGTTCCGGTCGATGACCTTAACGTCGTGCCCGATCTTCTTCTGGATCTTGAATATCCGGGAGCTGGGCACTGTGTTGGTGAATATGACTAGGGGAGTCACTTTCTCCTCTACGAGGCTTTTGAGCTCCTCGAGCTTGCCCGGACCGATCGTATAGGAGTGGTGATCGCTCTTTCTGCGCTGAACCATCACGTCGACTATGTGATAGCCGATTGTCTTCGCCATTGAGTTGACTTCGTCTACGCGCGAGGCAGCTTTGGGCAGTAGACACTCAACTATGACCGCTTTCATCTAGCCATTCACAGAGAAGAGGCTATTCAACGCCTCTGGATTTGTCACAATCACAATGGCGAATTAAATAATTAAATATTACATCCCTGCTGTATTTCGACAGTGACTTGGGATGAGCGCCCTGAGCAAAGAGAGCCTCGTGATGAAGGTCATCGAGAAGCTGGCACGCGTCAGAGTCGGCGAGATTGCCCTCCTCAAGACAGAACAGCTGGCGACGAAGATGGGTGTCGACGAGAAGAGACTTCTCGACCTCTACGTTAAGACAAAGAATGCAGCCCACAGGGACAGGTTCGCCTCTATACCCTTCTCAGAGAGAATCCTCCTCCTCCCTCAATGCCTGAGATCACGCGACTGCTCCGCAAAACGAAACGACTATGGCTACGAGTGCATATCCTGCGGAAGGTGCATGCTGCCGCGAATCATCCACGCTGCCAAGAGACTCGGATATAAGGGGGTGTTCATCGTGTCCGGAGGCTCGGTCGTCCAGTCGCTCCTTCGGAGAGTGATGCCTAAGGGCTGCCTAGGCGTGGCCTGCCTGCACGAGCTCGTCCTCGGAAGCTTTTTGGCGGAGAAGATGGGCGTTGTCACCCAGGGCGTTCAACTCGCCAAAGACGGATGCGTCGACACAGTCTTGGACTGGAGCAAGCTGCATTCAGCTATAAGGCTGTGCAGCTCCAAGTAAGTGTTGGCCCTCAAGTAGCTTCAATCCATACAACCTAGCACACGCTCGACCCACCGCTTTCGCGCTTATCTCGGTATGAGTCGATCCTCTCGACACACGCGCTCTCTAAAACTGTTGGAGGATATCTTCGCGCTCCATGAAGCGGTTGCAGTAGTGACAGCGAAGTCTTACGGGCTCCATGTGCTCGACGTTGAAGGTGGGCTCTATCGGCTCTCGCATGTTAGAGATACAGGAAGGGTTGTTGCATTTCAGGATCCCCTTGATGGTGTCAGGAAGCTTCACCTTCTTCTTCTCGAAAACCTCGTAATCCCGAATGATGTTGATGGTGGCTTTAGGCGCGATCAGCGCTATCCTATCAACTTCCTCAGGTTTAAGTTCGCGATTCTCGATCTTGACCACATCTTTCTTCCCGTACTTCTTGCTTGGGACGTTCATCGCAACGCTGACGACGTCCTCACCACGCCTGTTGATCTTCAGTATCTTCAGTACTTCGAGGGAGAGACCTGCCGCGATATGGTCGATGACCGTGCCGTTCTTGATCTTGCGAACGTAAAGCTCCTCTTTCTTGGACAACGCTCAAACCGTACTACAGTCTTTAATATCAAATAGCTTAATGTAGGATGAGGGTTTAAAAGCCTTT
This sequence comes from uncultured Candidatus Bathyarchaeia archaeon, assembly GCA_964432545.1. Taxonomy (GTDB): domain Archaea; phylum Thermoproteota; class Bathyarchaeia; order 40CM-2-53-6; family DTGE01; genus CAYSNV01. The sequence continues at coordinate 6,425 of CAYSNV010000024.1, forward strand.
TAGAGGGAGGACGAATGGATTTCAAAAACAGAGATATCATCTCGATAAGAGACTTCTCCCGACAAGAGATAGACTACCTCTTCCAGATTTCCGATTCCATGGAGCCCCTAACGAAACGCTCCAACGAGACTCTCAAGGGAAAGATCCTTGGGACGCTATTCTTTGAACCGAGCACGAGAACAAGGCTGAGCTTCGAATCAGCGATGCTCAGACTGGGAGGCCGAGTAATCGGCTTCGACGAGCCCCACGGAACATCCCTAGAAAAAGGGGAAAACCTCGCCGACACGATCAGGGTTGTCGAGAGTTACTCCGACGTTATTGTTGTAAGGCACCCGCTTGAAGGCGCGGCCCGGTTAGCCGCCGAGTTTGCGAGGATCCCTGTGATAAACGCAGGTTCGGGAGCTGAGGAGCATCCAACCCAAGCGCTCCTTGACCTCTACACGATGAAGCGTGAGCTGGGGAGGGTGGATGGACTGTCGATCGGAATTGTCGGAGACTTGAGGTATGGCCGGACGACACACTCCCTCGCGTACGCCCTTTCGCTCTACAACGTCAAACTTCGCCTAATCTCCCCGGACCTGCTAAAAATGAGGCGTGAGGTACTCGAAAGCGTGAGAAGAAAAATCGATGCGAAGGAGACCAGTGACTTGGGTGCGATCATTCCCGAACTCGATGTCATATACATGACACGGATACAGAAGGAGAGGTTTGCGGATCTAGCTGAGTACGAGAAGGTGAAGAGCTTCTACAAACTGACAAAGAGCGAGCTGAGAGATGCCAAGGACAGCTTGATCGTCTTACATCCTCTCCCCAGAGTTGACGAGATAGATTATGAGGTGGACGGCACGCCCTACGCGAAGTATTTCATGCAGGTTAAGTATGGTTTACTGCTGAGGATGGCTCTATTGAGCCTTGTGATGGGGGCTATCGGATAGTAGTTTCTACAGGGTGTAGTACTTCCATTTCTTGCTTTCTTTCAACCGGGTTGCAGACCATTGGGTCAGAGGCTTGACCACACCGGATGCTCTATCTATCCGGTCGACGTTTTCAGACCCGCAGTCGGAGCAGACTGGAACGAACTCCTTGAAGGACATGTAGCATGTTCGGCAGTACGATAACTGCCGAGAGTAGGCAAGGAATCGTAGCCCCTTTTCCGCCCCATGCTTTGTCAGGTTGACCAGCTTCTCGAGCGAGCCGACTTTCTTGATAGGAATCATGGTAATGCATCCCTCTCTAAGCTTGGATTGAAGCATCCCCTCCAAGGTCAGACGCCTCTCCAGAGGCATATCGAGAGATAAAGGCAGGAGGGGAACATCGTTATAGTACGGATTGGACAGCGTGTGTTCTGCGGTCACCGTCTCTTTCCCATACTTCTCGACATCTAGCCTTGCCAATCGCACCGCACCTTCTTCGCACGGACTTTGCGCAAGGATCAGGCGCATGTTCAGTTCCTGTGAGAGATTCTTCAACTCCGCGCCCAGCTCTTCCAGTATCTTCGCCGCGTAGGACACAGCATCATCGTTCCGATGAATGGGATTGCCTGCATGCAGCTCAACGGCTTCGTTGAGACCGACGAAGCTGAGGGTACATGCAACGTTCTTGAAAGAGAAGTGTTGCGACTTCTTCCCGCCGGACAGGACTGGAAGAAGCTTGTTGAGCAACCTCTTCTCAATGGCTTCTCTTTTCGATTTGAAGGCGTCAACGGCGGTCTTGATCATTGTCTCAAGCAGGCTGAAGAAGCGCTCCTCCTTTCCCTTCCCCTCATATGCTGCCCGTGGGAGATTTATGAAGACCGTTCCCAGGTTAGCAGTCTTGAGGCAGTCAACCTCCCAGTTACCCGCCCAATTATCCATCAACCTCAAGCCGGTTGATTGAACGCTCGACTTTTCATCCTCGTCAAAGAAGGCGATGTTCGGAATCCCGTAATCCGCCGCCAGTTCGTGAAGCCCCAGGGAGATGGACTTCGACTTCTCATCGAACGGAGACTTGCCACGCGCTTTGAAGATAAACTGTGGGTTTAGCATCGGGGACGATCGTGCGAGCTCAGCAACGGCCGCGATCACGGATCGTGTGAGCCTCTGTATCTCGCTGTACGCGTGATAGCCTGCGCCCACTTTTCCAGAAGGTTCGACGGACTCCGCATCAAGTAAGAATCTTGGGGGAGAGAGTTCAATTCCAAGTGAAAGCCTAGGCTCGAAGCTCCTAGAAAACGCGGCTATACTCTTGAAGAAAAGGGTGAGATGTTCTTGGATAGCATCTTCTTCCTCCTTGTGGACGTAGGGGGCTAGAAAGACGTTGAAGAAGTCAAAAGAGACCTCGCGCGCAGTCTCGTAGACGCTCGACTGGTAGACCCGATAAAGTAACGTCAAAGCCTCTTGAAAGCTTCGGGGAGGAGGGTCTGCCAGGAAACCGTCCTTGAGGAAAACGCGTGCGTCAAAGTAGACCTCGTCAGGTTTCAGGATCCAGTTCTCTAGTCGATCGATGTGGATCGCACCTGAAAGGTATTCATCTGCAACTTGACGAGAGACGCCGTTCAGAAGGACGTATTCGCCCAAAACTGAGTAGCTGGCCTTCTGCTGAATGTCGTTCACATCGAAGGATTTCCTCCCAGCCTCCTCAAATAGCAACGAGACATCGTACAGCGGCATACCGAGACGGGTCAACTTGTGCCGGTATTCTTCGAAGCCCTTTTCAATCAGAATCGCGTTGATGAACTCCCGAATCAATGGCGCAGTCAAGTAGCGGGTCCGCAACTTGATGAGACGGCCCTCAGCTTCTGCAGCGATGCCTTGAGCAAGTTCAAGAGGCACCGCCGCCTCTTTCACGAGCGAGGCTGATATCTTGTCTCTGTCGAACTCCTCGATCGCGAATCGTGAGGTGCGAACAAGCATTCTACCTTTCTTGACTGCAACAAACTCCTCAACATCCCGGGCAAACCTCACCATCATCTGCCCAAGCTCTGTGACCGAATACTTCTTCGATTGCTTGTTTAGACTGATCAACCCGACTTCCATTAAGCTCTTCAGATGGTAAACGAACTTTCCTGCGTCCCTGACGGGATCAAGGTTGAGAGCTGTCATTATCTCCGTGTAAGGTAGCGCTTCCTTACTTTCGACCAGTTTGAGGATTTGCAGCCGGACAGGGGCCGAAGCCGCATCCAAGACCGAGGGGGCGATCTTTTCCACGTTCTGCAAGGCGAAAACCTTTCCCTCATAGACTAATAGCATGTCTAGTTTAAAAAACTAAAGTTACCTCGCCGCTCCCTCGACTCTTCCTCGCTTTTATAGAGGGCTGGGGACTCAGGCTGCTCCGCCGGGCGCACAGCGTCGCGAACAAAATCTTAAAAGTATGATTGTGAAG
>CAYSNV010000025.1:0-9750 GCA_964432545.1 uncultured Candidatus Bathyarchaeia archaeon
GGGTCAGACTACTTTGTGAATGTCTTTACGTCTCAAAACCGGTTCGTGTTTCTGTGGAGCGTGCAATACCTTACTGAGACGACGCTGGACGTCAACCTCGATAAGTCGAGCATGGTGTACGGCGACGAGGTTAGGATCTACGGAACGCTGAAGGATGTGGACGGCTTGGTGCTGAAAGAGAAGAAAGTGATCATAGAGTACTCGACCAACCTAGGAAACACCTGGGAGGAGCTGGTTGACACGACGACAAGCTCTGACGGAATGTTCCGCGTGTCAAGTAGCTTCAACGTCGGAGGCTATCTTCTGAGAGCCCGGTGGGATGGGGAGGCGAAGATGTATCTGAAAGCGACGAGCGCAGCGAAGAGCCTCAACGTTACTCCCGCGACGAGTGGGCTCGACATCGAAGTTCCCTCAAAGGTGACGTCGGGTGAGACGGTGAATCTGACCGCAAGGCTTGGGGCGAAAGTCAGCACGGGGAACATGACGATTCAGTACAGCCTCGATCAGAAAGAATGGCGAATCATCGCTGAGGGATCGCCGGAGAACGGCACCTTCGCCTCGACGTGGACGCCCCCGGTGAAGGGAACATACTTTGTGCGGGCAGTATGGTCAGGAGATTACAACTACGATCCTTCAACAAGCGAGGTAAAAACGATGACTGTAGAGTAGGGAAGCGACCTTCGCTCTCTATTCGTGCTTGTAGTCAGCATACCTGTCATCAGGCGAGAACTTCGGGGGGTGCGGGATAGCGGTTTCACCACCACACTTCTGGCATACCCTCTTGAGCGTGTACTCCCCGCACATGTTGCATCGCCTGAGGAGCCACTTCACGCGACTCTTCTTCCTTCTCCCTTCAACTCTTTAAGGGACGTAAGCACTTCTTCGATCGATCTTTTCAAGAATTCTTCAGCCTGGCTGTACTCGTCCGCAGTGACCTCGATCCGGTATCTTGGCGCTCCCATGGTGTAAACCTTGATTTCAACACGCCGAGCCTTTTTCATCTTTTTCGTTTTCAAGAGGCCGGTCTTGATGGCGTCGATACCATCCGATTGGATGCTGGTCATCTCAACCACGCCTCGTACCCGCGCTTTGTCAAGTTTCATCTTCAAGCTTGCTACTTCCGTGAGAACCTCCGCATGCTCGGGGACGATCCCGAGTTTCTTGAAGATGCTGCTCCCCTCGAAGACGGACTCCTCGAGAGCCTTGTAAACGCTGTCAAAGCGTTTGAGAATTTTACCTTTTATCTCCTCTAGCTGCTCGTTTCCAAGATTCAGTCTCTCGCTGGCGGTCTTTAGGATTGAGTCGGATTTCTTATCCAGCTTCCATTGGAGCAGCTTTTCCTTTTTCTCCCTGCCGGTGACTCTGCGAAGGGAGAGATCGATCTGGGAGCGCTCAGGACTGACTCTGAGGACCTTAAGGACGACTTTCTGTCCCTCACGGACGTGGTCCCGGATATTCCTTACCCAAGTAGTTGAGATCTCCGAGGTATGGATGAGCCCTTCCTTGTTGTTGTATTCATCAAGAGTTACGTAGGCACCGTAGTTGGCGATTCTCTTCACGGTTGCTATGACGAGATCGCCGACATCAGGGTAATCGTCTTGGGTGGACATCGGCTTTTTCCTTAGCCCAGTTCTTGGATTACCTCGCCTTTTATGAGGGCTTTGCCTCCGGTGGGAGTTGCAAGTACCTCCTCGCAGACAGTGCACTTGACGGGAGTGGCGGCGCAGTCGAAAACGATCTGTTCGTTGCCGCACTTGCCGCACTTGACCTTCAGGTAAAGACTTCTGGGTTTGGGGATCAAGCTGCCGGTATCCATGCTCTCAACCGCCTATCTGCAGTTTTCGTAGGCGAATACCTAATCGGAAAACGTGGAAGCCGCACTGTTTGCACTTGAGCCGCAGGAGCTGTTTCTTTGTCGTTTTAGCCGTCCTCTCCAGTTCAGGCCATTTCTGTCCCCCATATCCATGCTTGTCCAGCTCGTGTCGTCTGACGCCACCCGCAAGCGCCCTCTCTTTTCCTTTCTTGTAGAGAGAGACGGTGTGGGAGGAGTGTGTCTTGCATCTGGGGCAGTAGACGTTCATCTCTTTGGGAACCTTCATCGTTAGTCTCCTGCTCAGTGTCCCCAATGCGTTCTTTACCGCTATTTATAGGTATTGTGATTGTTTGTGTGGGTGTTGGGGGTGGTGGTTGTGTGGGGGTTTGTTGGTTTATGTGGCTCTCGGCTTTTCGTGTGTGGTGGGGTTGGGCTTTTGCCCTAGGGCTGTCTGGTTTCGAGTGTGAGGTGAGTGATCTGTTCTTTGAGCTGGGTGAGGGGTTTGTGGTGGGCGAAGAGGAGGGTGAGGATGAGGTTGTCGTTGGTGACGGGGAGGCGGAGGCTGTCGGCGGCGCCTGCGTAGCGGCGGCGAGGGTCATCATATCGTCGCAGATTTCTGGTTCTTCTCCGCGAAGGGGTGTTCTGAAGCCTTTGACGCGGGGGATCGCCTCCTCGATGACGGATCCTCGTGATAATGTAGCCTCTTCCATATAGAGATGCAGCGCTCTCCGTGTGAATTGGCGCGGCATTTAAGCGGGTGAGCAGAAAGACACTCGGCGATGCGGGCCTTCCTTATACCCGACGTCGTTTTCGTGCATCTCTCCCCTTCATAGGGCTGCCAAGTCATCCACGCTGTTGCTGACATCTCATGGAAGAAGGCGGCGTCTTTGACGAGGATGATGGCGAGCTCGACTGTCCCGGGCGCGGTCTTTACAACCAGAATGGCACGTGCAGGTGAGCCCGCTGCGGCTACTGCCTCTCCTGCAACACCTAGCCCCTTCCGCTTTTTTCTTCTACCGATTCAGAGTACTCGCATCGTAAACGCTATGAAACCTTCACCTGATACTCCATCTTCTGACTCCCCATGGCGCGCGCTAAGAGCGGGTTAAAGAGGAGAATTTCATTCACGCAATTCACAGATTATGTAACTCGTTACCTTTCGGTTACTAGGAGGGGATTCAGCTTTGCCTGAAAGCGATTGGCATGATACAGTTCACCCTCGGCAAATTCGATAGGTTAAAGATGACCTTCGGATGCTTAACCAGAAACGCATGCAATGATTCCTGAAACCTAAAACAGACACTCCATCTTGATCATTAATCAAGCACATCTCAATGCACAGAATCGTTCGCGTAGGGATGATACCCTAGGTAGTTTCCTGAAAGAAAGACAACTTCAGCGGGGAAGAAACGTTAGAGGATTTATTTCCTCTTCGATTTCGCCTTTTTCTTTTTAGCCACCAATTTTCTTCACAAGAAATTGTCAGCAACGTTGATTAATGAATTAGAGATTACTTTGAGTTCAAAAATCAAAAATGGAATTCGGTTTATTGACAGATCTACTTCAAGAAAGTTCGATTCTACCGTGCGCTCAGGAAAAATACTTCCTTATTTTCACTTCCAAACAGATAGTGATCCATGCAGAGACATTAACCATCCTACTTCCAGATGTTTATGGACAAAGGATAATGATTCACGACATTCAGGCTAGATCGTCAGTCGGAAAACACACGTAACAAGAAGTCAACCGTGATGGGAGCGTGCGCTACTAAGTAAACAATCATAAAAGGCTAAGAGCAACGCGATCTACGCGCGCGTATCTAGCTGGAGCTCAGACAAGGCTTGGACGTTCTCGCAACCTTTTCAGGTACACATTAGGCCGAAGCTTCAACTCTTGAAGCGATACCTCTTTCGACGAGAAGACTCGCATTCTCTTTGGGTAGATTTGCGATATCTTCAGCTTCAAAGGGCCCGTAGGATTTCGTGTCGACACAAACGATCTTCTGGATAGGCTGCAATATGCGCACCAACGTTCTTTCCTTTTCAATGGCGATCACAGAAGCCGTGTGCGGCACGCCCTTCAACCGTAATCTCAGATTGAGAAGCCCCCTCAGATCCTCGATAGCGTTCGATTCACTGTCAACGTTCTGGCCTGCCGTCAGCTGCATTCCCCTCCCAAGACTGCGCGTCAACTTCTGAATACGAGCATCAACGATGGCGTTTGCGAGCTTCACAACGTTCTGTATCTCCCTGTCAATCAGCTTCAGGTTGAGAGGCTTTAAGCTCGGATCGTCCCGGTCGTTCCTGAGTTTGGCGAGATACTCTTCCAAATCTGAGTAGAAACGGGCATCGAGAGGTTGAAGAAAGGTGTTGAGTTTCTCGGTCTTCCAGACTCTCATCAGCTCATCGTACATCTATTCACCTCCTATCACCGCCCTGCCCTTGCACAGCAGAAATAACGCCACCTCAGTAGGGAGCTCCTTGTACTCCTGGCTGTACGGGCCATACTCTGAGCCTCCCAGCCTGAAGCGGGGGCTCTCTTCCACATAGACCGTTATTGGCGGACCTCTCACAGCAACAGATTCCGTGAGCGGATCAAAACCACGAAGGTCGTGGACCTCGACGACTTTGAGACCAGTCTTCCCATTCAACGTTCCGCCGAGGCGGATCAGCCGGTGGGTATCCGTGGTCACGACCGTGTCAACCCTGGAGGCACAGTTCGCGATTGCGATCTCCAAAAGTCTGCGCCGGAAGGCCTTCGTCATTCCCTTGAAGACATTGTGTAGGAAGCCTCCGCTGCTGGCTTTCATGCGCAGGTCTGATATGAACTCTACCATGCGCTGATCATACCCTCGAGAGGAGAGATCGGATGTCTTGTGTCCGGGTGATGCGTTGAGGATCTCCTCGGCGACCCTGTGACTCCAAGTCGAGTATTTCAGTCCACTATTCTTGCTGATTTCTCTGATGACATCTTCTAGGTTAAAGGAGTCGTAGTCGAAGCCTGTGCCCGACACATAGTCAGTGAGCTCTTTGCGTTCTTCACTGGCGAACTGCACCATCTTCTGGTCGTCGACATGGATGTGGTAGCCCCTGTGACCGGTGAAGTTGACCTTAAGATGTCCTTCCTCGACGCCGAAGTCTTCGGTGAGCATCCCATACAGCTTGAGAGTCTCGCTCTTCGCCTTTTCAAGGCATGACTCGCAGATCCATGTTTCATCCCTTATCTTGGTGCCTTTACATTTCCTGCACGTGGGCGGGGGAGGGCCTTTTCCCCGTGTCCCACAGGTTGTGCACTCCCAGGTGTCATGCTCCTTTTTGCAGGGGATCTCGAGATGGTCGGCGTCGATGTCGAAGACGACGTCTGCCTTGATCCAGCCCTTCTTGTTCATCTCGGCTTCAGGGTTACGATAGTAGGCCGAGGAGTAGTAGATGTCTGAGGGGGTTGTGAGGGCGATGAAGCGTCTGAGCATGTCAACATCTTTGAAGCTCTTGTGGCGTATCATTATCTTTTCCCTGAAGTGGAGGAAGCCGAATTCCCTGCGTTCAATCGATGTGGGCGGGGCGACGTTGAAGGTGTGGCTTCTGTAGTATTCGTTGAATCTGCTCCTGATATACTCCTGGGACCTTTGCCTACTCTCTGGCCGCAAGACCCGTTTTCAGCCTCCTCCGGTAGTAGATGAGGGGGTGGCGGAGCGTGGAGCAGAGTCTATCAGGGTTATGGCATATTCCGTGCGTTCTGAGGGTGTCGCATTTAGGGGGGGTATACTTCCGTTTTACCCCTCTCAGGCCTTCAATGTGCTCGACTTGATACCTGCTTTTCTCCATGTCAAAGTCGGTGGACGCTCTGAAGTACTCGAAGACTTCGTCGCGAGTGGCTCCGACGTTGAGCAGGAATGAGGTAAGGGTGAACCTGCCCATATGAGAGATGTTCTTGCCGGCTGTTAGCGACTCGTGCAACCACCTGATGCACGGAGGCATCGCTTCAGGCGTCATCTTCCGGGGAACGTCTTCAAAGAGGGGGCGCCTCGTCTTCGATCGAATCAGTTCTCTCAGCTCGTCGACCATTCTCATCTCTTGTTCAGGAATTGCCGGGGGGGAGGGAGAGAATCTTGAAAGTATCTTTTGCATGACCTCCTCTTGAAGAAGCCGGGCGGCCTCAGCTTTGGTTAGCGTCAGGTAGCCCTTCTCCAGTCGCCGATTGATGAGCCTCAGTCTGGCCTCCTTGATCGCTGTGGAGCATCGAAGGTAATCTGAGAAGTGGAGCTTGAAGCGGGGTTCTACACCTGATACCAATGGCTGGATATCCCAGCTAAAGGCTGCGGAGGCTAAATGGACCAGCCTTTCGCCTGTTTCCGAGATAAGGAAGCCGTATGCTTGTTTCGCTTCGTAGAGGGCGAACCGACGATCCGCCAAATCGTCATGAACGTAGTCGAGGAGCATGACAGCTCGAGGGAATGAGAGGATCTCCACGTCGTCGTTTTCGGCAACTTCCCGCGTCTCTGCGCCTGCCAGCGCCCTTCGAATTCTCATTTTCGCCCGCTCATTCACCCGACTGAACTCGGCTGTTTGCAGGTCCTGTTGGGTAATGTTGAGGGCTTGAACGTATTTCGCTGCGGCAGGAAGAAACGGGTACCTGGCGAAGTCTGACCTGTCAAACATCGCTTACTCTGCTTCTATCCGTGGAGCGAGGTAGTAGACTATTTGGCCACTTTGGGGTATCGCGAACTCCAGCCTTAGCGGCATGTTGGTTGAGAACTCAAGGGTGAGAATCTCGGACGCCTCGGCGCCTGCTTTCATCATGTCTGCCAAGTAGCTCAGATTGTAGGTGGCTGCGGAGGGCTCTCTGACCTTTATGTCCAACAGCGTCTCGGCGCCCTTCTCGATCTCGAACCTCCCGCTGCTCAACTCTGTGGACGCTGTGATGACGAGTCTCTCTGGGTGGGCTTCCAGTTTCACGTTGTCGCTAACCTCTTGGGTGTCTTCGATGATCTCCTTGAGCGCTGCCGAGGTGATTCTGATGCTCGAATTGAAGTTCACCTTTGGGGTGGGGGTCTCCTCTTCGGTGGATTCCAGTGTGGGGATCGTGAAGATCTTCTTGATCTTGTCGCGCAAAGTCATCTGGATCTTCTTGGTCTGCTCGTCGTATACCAATTCAACAGACTCGCCGGTCTTCGATCTCTTGAGGAGTTTCAGCATGCTCTCGAGGTTTATGCGGATTCTCTTTGGCTCTGTACATGTGTACTCCTTGAAGGCGGTACTTGGAAGTGCGAAGTCAACCATCGCTACGTGGGAGGGGTCCATCGACCTAAGTTTGACTCCCTCCGCATCGGCGTTGAAGGTGGCTTCGTCGACAAGGGTTGAGATCGCTGACAGGAGGCTTCGCCATAACCTGGCATCGGGCATTACAGCTCTAAACATCCTCTATCGACCTCTCATCATCGGAGTATTCTTCTCACGTGATCAGTTATGAAGTTTCTCTCCAAGTGACGCCGCAGCTACGGCACCTGAAGAACTGTGTTGAAGACTCGTCAGCCCCTCGTGTCTGGACGATCCAGTAGAAGGCCTCGCCGTGGCCGCAACGCGGACATTCCACCTTGGTCGTGGGCATGGTCCTTATCTTCTGCGCCTGCTTGCCTATGACGACGATTTTCTCTTTATCCCTTTTTACCTTGGAGACGGTCTTGACAGGTTTCTCCGTCTCGTACGAACACTTGGGGCACTTCGTGATGACTCTTTCTCCTTTCTTTACCGGTATCAGTAATGAACCACATTTCGGGCAGAACTTCATCTTGGCTCAACCGCTTGGATGACTTCAAGGACCTCGAATTCAATCCTCTTGATCTCTCATGAAGGCGTTATAAGCGTTTGCTATCTCCCGTGTCGAACTCAAGATCGATGGGATGCGCCCATCCTCGAGATGAGCCCTGACGAAATCAGTGATATCTACCGGTTTTAGGCCCAAGCTGTAGAGGCTGAACTTTCCATGCTCGGTCCTCACCACCGTATGATCAGCTGTGGGAACGGGTGTGGCCTCTTGGGCCGGGTGTCTGTGAGAGACTCGACGCCGGGCGGAAAGCCTCTTCTCCATGACGATGACAGGGATGCCCGTTCTCTGATAGATCCTCGCAAGATCAAAGTGTCCCCGTGGCAGAGCTCGCAGGCTGTCAAGGAGGATGAGTCTGATCTGGGAATAGTGACGCGACTTCTGAATGTTCGCGATTATCGTCTCGGCGACTTCACCCTGCTCCGAGTTGAGGCTGAACTTCATGAGCCCTTCAAACCAGTCTCTTCCTCTATAGACGGTGCCGATAAGCCATTTTCTTTCTCGGGAGAGGCTCCTTCCGGCACTCAGCGTCAGAACTCGCGCTTGGGGTTTCATCTTATCCACGATTGAGTGTCCTTATGAGGGATCTCACCATCTCGGCAAGAGGGCCTTCCGGGTTAGCGGCATCTTCTAGCATGTAGTCAATCATCTTGCTGAAGGACATCGTATTCTTTAGCCATGCATAGGCTAGAAGAGACTCTACCGCATCTGCGACCCTGCCTTTCTTGGATCGTGGGGGGAGGAGCTGGCGGAGGCCTGTCGCGCGTGCGACATTTGCAAGTGTCTGATCGCTGATTCTACTCCCGGTCGGAGTGCCGGTGGAACGGCTTAGCGAGTAGGAGTAGAGAAAGTTCAGGTAGGAGTCTCCGAGCTTTGCGAGGTTTTTGTCTTTCAAGATTTCTGGAAAATGATCTGGGAGGTGGATTTCTTTTCTTGCGGGAGCGATGTTCTCAAGGGTCATCTTTCATGAAAAAAAGTCCCTAGGAGCTAACGAGGGGATAGCTCCTCGAACTTCTTCCGGAACTCGTCGAACTTCGTTTCGAGGCGCGCTAATGCTTCTTGCAGCGTCTTCCGGGGGGATTTTCTTCCAGTTGTTCTGATGTATATGACTGTCGAACTGATGAGTGGGTGGGGAACGTCATAGCCAGCAATCTCGACTTTCTTGTCTTCAAGCAGCTCCTGTTGCAGCAGGTTCCCGATGGTGTGACCTTCACCCTCAATCTCTAGTCTGAGTTCCTTACCTTCCTCTTTGACGATCTTCACTTTCATGCGTTCGACCTCGGGATGTCTTGATCGTAGGGTGAGGCGACCTTCCTTACCTCTCTACTGTTGCAGTTGGCACAATGGAGCATGTGAGACCTAAACTTGAGATGCTCTCCGCACTGAGAGCAGTAGGCTTTGATGACGCCCAGATCGGGTTCAGACATCGAGAGCAGGGGGACTTTGTTCTTGATGTTGATCACTCTGGCTTTTATGACGTCTCCTGTTTTGCAGACGTCGTTCATGCCTCTCTCGTACTTTCGGCTGGAGTTGGATATGTGGAGAATTGCACCGTAGGAGGGGTAGATCACTCTCCCGTCGATCATGAAAAGGTCGACCGAGGCCATCCGCTCTTGGTATGAAGTGACGACACCTATGACGGTGGAGCCTTCTTTGGGGATCGATGGCTGGTGCGAGGCGGGCTTGACCGTGATCGTCTTGTTCAGTTTGTCTTTCAGCACGTGACCGACAAGTTCGGAAAAAATGACGCCGTCCTTTTCATAGGTTCCCGCACCGGGGATGAACTCTTCTGCTACCGCAATCTTGTCTCCTGGGTATGTGAATTCGCTCGTAGCTCTTCTGTCTTCTGTCACGAACTTTCCATCCTATACAGATCAACGATGACCGTTTGAAACCTTTTGCGGTGAAAAGTAAAGGTCCAAGGTATCTTGAATTTCAGCTGGAATAGGTCCGTTACCCTTCCTCCATTCTCTTTTGCGAACCTTTTTATAAATGCTCTGTTTTTCTGCCCAGCTTTGTGAAGGGAATACACTACGTCAGCAGCCTCCAACGCCTTTCTAATGAATAGACGGTCAGCGCCTTTACGTTGAACTCCGAAGGGCGGGTTCTGAAGC
>CAYSNV010000026.1:0-6996 GCA_964432545.1 uncultured Candidatus Bathyarchaeia archaeon
TCGAAGGCGCTGAAGACCTCCTCGATGGGGACGACCGTGTACCCTATTCCTAGGTTGTGGGCGAGCGTCTCAGCATCGGTCTTGCTGTGCTCACTCGAGTACCGGGAGGGCATGGAGACGCCGAGAACGTTCTCGGCTCCCAGAGCCTCTTTGGCGATCGCTGCTACCACTGAGGAATCGATCCCGCCGCTGAGGCCGATGACAGCCTTCCTGAACCCCGTTTTCGCAAAGTAGTCTCTCACCCCTAGCGCCAAAGCGTTAAACATCTCTTCCACACGACGAAAGGGTGGCGGCACGACTGGAGGGGCTGTACCCTTTCCCAAGTCTAGGTCTGTAACCACTAAGTCTTCTTGGAAATGTGCACCTAGGGCGATCAATGACCCGTCGACGCCTATGGCGAAGCTTCGTCCGTCGAAGACAAGCTCGTCCTGCCCACCGACGAGGTTCGTGTAGAAGATTGGGAGATGGCAGCGTTGGGCCCTAGTCCGGAGGAGCTCAATTCTATCTTGAGTCTTCCCGACGTAGTAGGGTGAGGCGTTAAGAGTGATAATCAGCTGCGCCCCCTTCTGTGCTAAGATCTCTGTCACATCCCTTCGGTAGTGACCGTTCCAGAGATCTTCACAGATTTCAAAGCCGATGGCTAACGGCTTATCCTGAACTATCAGTTTCACCGGTTTGGCTTCTTTGGCAGGAGTGAAATAGCAGGCTTCGTCGAAGACATCGTAAGTGGGGAGGTTTGTCTTCCGTACGACCGCCCTCATCTCACCATCCTGCAGGATCGCCGCAGAGTTGTAGAGAGTGTCCCCGTCTTTCTCCACGAATCCTATCGCGGCGACGATCCCCTCGGTATCCCTGTAGAGGCCTTGCAGGGCTCTCGCACTCTCGTCGACGATGTCAGTCTGTGTCAGGAGATCCTGCGGAGGGTATCCGACCAAGGCGAGCTCAGGGAAGATGACGATATCCGACCCTGCCTGCTTGGCCCGGTCAATGAACGCTCGGATCTTTTCCCTGTTGCCCGCTAGGTCCCCTACCGTGGAGTTGATCTGAGCCATCGCGATCTTCAATCTGTAAACGCCCCCTATGATGGCATAGCGTGACGCCTGTTATTGATAACAGGATGTAGGGATAAAAAACGTTGCCTGGTAAAGGAGTCTGGCTAGACCCCTTCTGCCTCGACGGCTCGTGAGGGCTGAAGCTGGTCTCGAGGAATCTCGCCGCCTACAATCTCATCAAATGCTTCTCGTAATCGGCGACGACGTATCTCTTCCCTTTCCGGATGATCTTGTGCCCTTCCTGCTTGAGAAGTATCTTCTGCGCTTTGAGGCCCCCCGGATACTTCTCGTTGATCACCCCCTCATTCTTGAGGGTTCGCCAGTAGGGGGTGATGTAAGCGATCCCCCACCGCCGTTGCTCTTCTGCTGCATTGGCTGCGACCCAGGCGAAGATGCCTGTCGTCAGGGGGCAGCCAATCGTTGCCCCATGTCGCCTTGCTAGGGCGGAGCGGATCTCATTGATAGTGACGAGTTTCCCTTCGGGAACCTGTTTCATGAGCTCGTCCACCTCCAAAGGGGCGGGGATGACGACGGTGCCTGTCCCCCACCGCTTCGACATCTTGTCAGTTATCTCCTCCACCTTTGGTAGGCCTTTACTGTCTTTCAGTTTCTCAGACCATGACCTCTTCTTGACCGTTGGCCGTCTCACCGCCTAGAACAGACATGTTTGATATGGTCTGTCGTCGCTCAGTCTCTTAAGATGATCTGTTGAACGCTCAGAAAGGTTATGTTTTCCACAGGCCAAAGGTCCGCGATTTCACCGCGCCTCAATGATCTTATCCCAAGGTGGCGAATAGATGTATAAAAGAGGATGAGAGTGAGGGCGATGTTGATTTCTCTGCTGTCCATCAAGTATTTAATCGAGACCACTCAGGGCAGTATTGGCGACGTGAACTCTTCATGCGCAGCATGGCTTTAGCATCTCTCTCCATTTGCCTCATCGTACTTCTGAGCGTGACAGCTCAAGCTCTCGCCGCTGATGAGCCCTATAGCCCATATGGGGGTGGCGGGGTCCATGGCCAAATCTTAGGGTTTAATCTGTTTGACGAGTTGATCCCTGTAGTCTGGGCCGACGTCTCAGCATATAGGGATGGAGAGCTGGTCGCCAGAGCCTATTCGATGGGCGGCGGCTACTACGAGATGTTCCTTCCTGTGGGATGGTACACTCTCGTCGTGGAAGAGCCGGGTTACAAGACCTACAGCAGAGAGATCTTCGTGTCTTCCGGCTCATCCACCGCGATCAACGTGATACTCGAGCTCTCCAGAGAGCCCATCCACAAACCTCAGCCAAAACCCCCCGCCACCTACACGTACCAGGTGGGGATCTCAGGCCTTCCGGCCACAATTAAGACGCCGCTCTATATCGACGGAGCCGCAAGCGAAGAACTCGCGGGCGGGGAGACCGTGACGCTGACCTTCCAAGTCGGAACGTCCCACAAGCTCTCCGTGAGAGAACGGATCGAGAGGGAGAGGGAACGCTACGTCACCACTGAACCTTCAACGGTTGCATCAACATCTGGAGCCCACGAGTTCAAGTACGCCGCAGAGTATTTTCTCGAGTCCGCGGTGGAACCTGCTGGCCTGTCCTTGCCTGCTCAGATGCCTGCCGGGTGGTACACTGCGGGAACGACGATAAGGACCCCCGCCGTTCCATCCCTCATCGAGGGACCGAGCGGGGTCAGGTATCGATTCAATACATGGGTACTCGATTGCTGCGAGCGGAGTAGTGGCCCCTTGGAGTTCACGATGGATCGGCCTCACCTATTGAGGGCGGTGTACTCGACAGAGTACCTCGTCAAGGTGTCCTCCCCGCACGGGACGCCTCAAGGGGCTGGCTGGTATGCGGCAGGATCGACAGCCACGATCACCATTGAACACAGCGAAGGCTTCCTCCTGCGACGCGTATTCGTCAGATGGAGCGGGGACTACTTCGGACGAGATCCCACTGCAACGTTCGCTGTGAACAGGCCAATGCACATAGTGGCGGTATGGACGACAGACTACACGCCTGCGATAGTCCTCGTCGCCGCCGTTGCAGTGTGCCTAGCCGCCGCAGGCGTTGTCCTCAGCAGGCGGAGGCCAACCAGGACTCCACAGGGGATGTCTCAGTCATAGGGAATTCCCCTCTCTCACTTTCGGCAACCTTCCATTTAGTACGCCTTTCAGTCTCAGCAGACGCCGTCTGAGAGTGGCCTAGGAACATTCCAGGGTAACGACCGGGAGAGTGGTTCGAGCGCGCGCGGTAGAATAGGTACGTTTCATGGCTCTGAGTGGATCCGGAGAATTCTCGGCATCTAGCCACTTCTAGACTATTGACCACTAGAGGCTAACGAGAGAAAAAGGTCTCTTCAAGACCTTGCCTAAAGAAGATGACGCCGAGAACGACCAGAAAAAGCCCCAGGATCAGTGCGACCTGTCTTTGCCGCGGGGAGACGTAGCTTCTGTGATGGTGGACCAGAAATGAGACGAAAGTATAGTAGCCAAAATCGGATAGCCAGTGACCCAACGTCACCAAGATGACGCCGAGAAGCCCGAGGACTTCCAAACCCTTGAGAAGGAGAGCGAGGCCAGCCGTGCCCCACCATAGAGGATGTGCAGGATTGAAAACTGTGTAGAATAATCCGCCGCCTATCGAAGACCCGACCTTCGGTCTTTCCATGGCAGTCTGGTCGGGCCTTCTTCTAACCATGTCCGCGCCCATCAGGGCGAGAACACCCCCACCTACAAGATAGATAATGTTGCTGTTCTTTTCGAATATCCATCCGAATCCAAGGGTGATCAATAGAATCAGGCCGAGTTCCCACAAGACGTGTCCGGCGATCACATAGTGACCCGTCACCCTTCCCTTCTTGGATGTGTCGAAAACGGTGAAGGTCAAGAGGGGGCCGGGAATCACCGCGCCGCTAAGGCCGACTGCCAATCCAAGTGAGACCAAACCGAGAGCTGCGAGTATCATGGTCGTTTCTGCTTCATTTTAGGTAACGATGCGTAGCTGCGGTCTTGACTTGTTGTCCCGAGAATCTCTCTGTGACGCTGGGAGGAAAGCACGTGCGTACTCAGTAATGTGGAAAAAAGGAGGGAATAGGGCTTTCCTTCTTGCCCTATTCTTGTAGCCTGTCGAGGTCTAGATCTCTTCCAGGAGGCTGGTGAAGGTGTCGTGGTGCTCTTCTTCGGCCTCTAGGATCTCCCGGAAGAGGCGGTTTGTGGTCTCGTCTCCTTCTTTTCTCGCGGTCTCGACTACCTGCTTGTAGAGTTTGATGGCTGATTCTTCGTCTTTCCTGTCTTGTTCGATCATTTCCTTCAGGGACTGTCCTACGAAGATGGGGTCG
Organism: uncultured Candidatus Bathyarchaeia archaeon; assembly: GCA_964432545.1. Lineage (GTDB taxonomy): Archaea > Thermoproteota > Bathyarchaeia > 40CM-2-53-6 > DTGE01 > CAYSNV01. The sequence goes on from CAYSNV010000026.1 coordinate 4,382, forward strand.
GGCTTGGTTGTGGGGATGACGCCAAGATAGAAGAGGCGTTCAGCGATCGATTCGGCATGCTTCATCTCTTCGATCGCTATTGATCTCAGCTCGTCTTTGACAGCGAACCCTTTCACTCCTTTCCATTGAACGTGTTGCCACATGTATTGGATCGCGACCTGCAGCTCCCTCGCTATGGATCTGTTCATCATGTCCAACAGTTCTTTTGATGCCATATTCTCACCTTGGATTCACCTATTAGTAGACGTTCAACTCAATAAAGGCTTTACTGTTGGGAGTTTATATAGAGAGTTTCTTGTCCTTTTTAGCGCGCGCTGATGAATTCTTGCGAGTCCCTCAATTCACACTTGGGATACAAGCCATCCGCAGACGTTTACTCGAAGAGACCGATTATCTCGGATTTCTCCGCGTCGAATAAGCCCTTATCGCTCAGCTTTATCTTGGGGATTACAAGGAGTGCCATAAATGACAGGGTCATGAGGGGAGAACTGAGGCGTGACCCGATGTTCTTGACGAGCCTATTGAGTCTACTGTACCTCTCCGCAACTGTGGGACCTTCGTCATCAGTCATGATCCCCGCCACCGGTAAAGGTAGCACCTCTACAACATCTTTGTAGACCACAGATAGACCGCCCTGATGTTCAATTACCGCATTGACTGCTTGGCAGATGTCTTCATCCGAGACCCCTACGGCAACGATATTGTGCGAGTCGTGGGCGATCGAAGAAGCAATCGCTCCTCTCTTCAAGCCGAAGTTTTTGACAAAGGCGACAGCGGGCGGGGCGTCACGGTAGCGATTCACCACCACAATCTTCAAGAGATCATTCTCTACATCGGAGATGACGTTGCCGTCCGAAGTCTTAGGAGTTGCATGCCGTCTCTCCGTGACGAGTTGTCCGTCAAAGACTTCGATAACGTTCATTCGGTTGCCTATCCTCCTCACGGAGAGGTCGATCGTCTTCTTCTTCTGTGCCTTGAAACCGCTGACTACAAGGGAGGGCCTCCATGGCAGCAGCGTGGACCCGTTCTCTGCGACAAGATCTCCCTTGATGTAGGTTCTAAGAATTCTCAGATCTCCAAAGTTGTTTATCTCGATGAAATCGGCATCATCGCCCTCTCTCAGAAGACCGACATCCAACCCATAGTGAAGAACAGGGGTAACGCATGCACTTATCAAGACCTTCATGAGATCGAGACCACTGCTCAACGCCCTCTTCACAAGTGCATCGATGTGGCCTTGGGACAGATCATCAGCATGCTTATCATCGCTGCACAGCATGCAGCGACCTGGATACTCTGTGATCAAGGATTGCAGTGTGTGAAAGTTCTTGGCTGCCGACCCCTCCCGGATCTGAATCTTCATCCCCAGACCTATTCTCTCAAGAGCTTCCTCTCTACTGACGACTTCATGATCAGTGGATATCCCCGCCGCGGCATACGCCTTCAGGGCGGCGCCCCGGGGACCTGGGGCATGGCCATCAACCCGTCTCCCATAGGCGTGAGCCAATCGAATCTTGTCCGTAACCTCTGGATCCCCACGCAAGACGCCGGTGAAGTCCATCACCTCGCTGAGGAATTTTGCCTCATTGTTCTTGAACAGGCCTTCAATCTCTGGTAGACCGATCTCTGCTCCCGAAGTCTCAAACCGTGTTGCGGGGACGCAGGAGGGGGCTCCGAAGTAGAATTTGAAGGGGACCGTCCTGCCATTTTCGATCATATACCTTACACCTTCCACGCCGAGCACATTTCCAATCTCATGGGGATCAGAAACCGTGGCGACTGTGCCGTGCCTGACTGCCATTCTAGCAAACTCTGACGGGGTCAACAGTGAACTCTCTATGTGGATGTGCGAGTCGACAAAGCCGGGAAGGATGAATGTGGGATACTCCGTGGTGTCTTCGACAATACTTGTGATTCTTCCGTTACGTACCTCGAGGGTTCCGGGGAAGATCTTCGAGTTCAACACGTCTACGATGTTGGCCGAGATCTTCAATGCGCTATTCGACTTCTCCTCTGTTTTCAAAGGACTTTGCCGAGTGATTGTCATCCTCTTTAACGTCTCTGAACATCGAATAAAGAGATTTTGCTAAAGTGTGGAGAGCGGGCAATCGGTGGTATGACATAAAAGATGCCCGAGACTTCCACTGAGACTTGCAGCCACAAGGCGCTGGTTTCAGCAGTCTGTCCGCGCCCCGCTGGGACACTCTCCTGCGAGGCGGAAGGAAATACGTTTAATAGAGGAGTATGGAAAATTAGTGTTGAATCCTCTGGGTGAATCTCATGCCCCAAGTTGCAGATGCGACCTCGCTCAACTGGAAAGAAGAAGTCTTGAAATCCGAATTGCCTGTTGTCGTGGAGTTCTATACGCCTAGCTGTCCCTTCTGCAGAAGGTTGAATCCGATCTTTGAGAAGCTTTCGGACGAGTACTCTGGGAGGGTGAGGTTCTTCAAGGCGGACGCCTCCGTCGAGGGTGACCTCGCCTCCGGGTATGGCGTGATGGGTGTACCCACGCTTAAGTTCCTGTGCTCCGGTCGTCCAATCGGGGAGATTGTCGGTCTAAGATCTGAGGAAGAGCTCAAAGCGGCGTTTGAAGAAGTGCTGAAGAGGTATAAGAA
>CAYSNV010000026.1:7006-9596 GCA_964432545.1 uncultured Candidatus Bathyarchaeia archaeon
CTCTTTGCATAGCGTTGAAATAGAAGACGCGGAATTAGAATCTCTCGATTCATGATGACGACTGACATCTCCTTCAAGATCGGCGGTGAGGCGGGGCAAGGCCTCCAGTCGATAGGCTACGGGCTGGCCAGAGCTCTTGCAAAAGGCGGTCTCTACATCTTTGCGATCCAAGACAACGAGTCACGGATCAGAGGGGGGCACAACTTCTTTCAGGTCAGGGTGAGCGACAAGCCGATTCAAGCGCTCTCTGAAAGAATCCATGTCTTGATCTCCCTGAACACCGTGTCGATAGAGGCGCACCAGCAGGAGCTTGTTGAGGACGGCGTAATCATCTACGATGCAGAGAAAGTCAAAGCAGCCTTCCCCACACGAGACATGCTCGGTATTCCCTTTGAGAAATTAGCCAAGGAGAAGACAGGGTTGGCGATCGCGGCCAACTCCGTCGCGGTGGGTGCCGCGTTGAGCCTGGTGGGATACGATTTCAACTTCCTTGCAGGCGTGTTGGAGGAGACTTTCGGAAAGAAAGGTGCGGGAATTGTCCAGAAGAACATCGAAGCTGCGAGGACGGGCTACGACTACGTTCCCCAGAACTTGAGCAAGAAGTTCAAGTATACTGTGACGGCTCTGGAGAGGTCGTCGGAGAGACTGCTGCTCACAGGGAATGACGCGATCGCCTCAGGAGCCCTCATCTCCAGCTGCAAGTTCATGTCCGGGTATCCGATGAGCCCCTCGACACCCATCCAACAGTTCTTCGCGTCCAAGATGAGGGACTATAACGTTGTTTTCGAGCAGGCGGAAGATGAGATCTCCGCGATCAACATGGCGCTGGGAGCGTCGTTCGCGGGGGTGAGGTCCATGGCCGCGACCTCTGGGGGCGGATTCTCTCTCATGGTTGAAGGGGTCAGCCTCGCCGGCATGACAGAGACGCCAGTAGTCATTGTTATCGCGCAACGTCCCGGACCCGCGACCGGTTTTCCCACACGGACGGAACAGGCAGAACTGGAGTTTGCGATCCACGCTGGGCACGGCGAGTTTCCCCGCGCCGTCTTTGCCCCGGGAAACGCTGAGCAGGCGTTCTATCTCACGTCGAAAGCCTTCAACCTCGCAGAGAAGTATCAGATTCCTGTAATCATTCTCTCAGACCAGCATCTCTCAGACTCATACTTTGCGACCGAGGAATTTGACATATCGAGGATTGCCATCGATAGGGGGACCTTCTACACGAAAGAGAACGCAGAGGTGTACGGAGAGTATAAGAGGCACCTGATCACCGATTCAGGCATCTCCCCGCGACTCTTCCCCGGAGAACCGTTAGGTCTGGTGGTGACCGACAGCGACGAGCACACTGAGGAAGGACACATCACCGAGCGCGCCGAGGATCGAGTCCAAAACGTGAAAAAACGGTTAAAGAAGCTGGAACTTGTCAAACGCGAGATCGCCGATCCATATGCCTTTGGCCCAGCCGATGCCGAAATCGTCCTCATAGGGTGGGGATCCACCTTCGGGGCCCTCACAGAAGCTGTTGAGACTCTGAATGCTCAACGGGTGAAGGTAAAGATGCTCCACCTGAGCGAGGTGTGGCCGTTCCCAGCTGAAGCCTTCGTCAAGGAGGCGACCCGGGCGCGGCATCTCATCTCCGTAGAAAGTAACGCGACAGGACAGATGGCCCACCTGATACGAGCTGAAACCGGAACCCACATCACCTCCGAGATCCTGAGGTTCGACGGCAGACCCATCTCGCCGGAATACATACTGCGTGAATTCGCGAGGTTGGGGTGAGGAGCATGGTGACCGTGAAGGACTACGCGGGTGGGCAAACCGCTTGGTGCCCCGGGTGCGGAAACTTCGGGATCCTCGAGGCCGTAAAGAGAGCGCTGGTGAAGCTGAATCTTGAGCCTCACCAGGTACTCATGGTTTCAGGGATCGGGCAAGCGGCGAAACTACCCCACTACATGAAATGTAACCTCTTTAACGGTCTTCACGGGAGAACCCTCCCCGTCGCAACAGGTGCGAGAATAGCGAATACCAGCCTAGTTGTGATCGCTGACGGCGGAGACGGGGACGGATACGGTGAAGGAGGAAACCACCTCATTCACGCGATCAGAAGAAACCTCGACATCACGTACCTTGTACATGACAACCAGGTGTATGGTCTTACCAAAGGTCAAGCCTCGCCCACCAGCGAAGAGGGGTTTGTGACGAAAACGACTCCTGCTGGCGCATTCTTACGACAACTCAACCCCCTCACCTTGGCTATCTCTCTTGGAGCGTCGTTCGTGGCGCGGGGCTATGCTGGTGAGATAGAACATCTCGTCGATCTGATCACCCAAGGGATTACGAGCAGAGGTTTCAGTCTGATCGACATCCTGCAACCCTGCATATCGTTCAACCGTGTGAACACGTACCAATGGTACCGGAGCAGAATCTACAAGCTCGACGCTTCACATAACCCCAGAGACAGACTGGCGGCCTTCCAGAAAGCTCTCGAGTGGGGAGAGAGAATTCCAATAGGCGTCATCTACGCCGAAGAGAGACCGCCGTACGAAGACCACTGCCCCAAAATCGTAGAGACCCCGCTCATTAGGCCTGT
>CAYSNV010000027.1:0-2351 GCA_964432545.1 uncultured Candidatus Bathyarchaeia archaeon
GGGGAGCAGTCCTGGGTAGAGCGGCCCTCATCTTCTAAAGGAACAAGTGTCGCTCAGAAGCTTTATTCTCAAAGGAGGCTATGTAGACGGTCAAATGCGATAGCACGCGCTTCAAGTGCGCCACCAGATTCCTCGTACAGGGAGCAGATGTCTGGATGTTCCTGTCGGGCCTGCCTGAACATGACCTCCCACTCTTCAGTCCACCCGAAGGCGTAGGCGGCGAGAGCACGCAAATCCTCACGCGCGGCGCCGCTCATGAAGTGGACGAACTCGCCCCAGTTCATGTCCTCGCCGTCCTCCCAGTAGAGGCTGACGAGATTGAAGAACTCGCGCATGATGCTCGAGCCGCCGTAGTCGCGCCACAGAGGGTAGAACCAGTCTCTGAACCAGTGGGCTCCGGGTCGCGGATAGTCGTCCGTGGTGTTCATGAAGATGTCGTATACTCTCTGAGCGTCCTCTTCCCTGCCAGTCTCCTGGTAGAACGCGTACGTGAAGAACTCGGCCCATTTGCTGTCCCCCCACAACGCGAAGGCGGGACTGTTCGTCTTCCCGTGAACCGTCGCCTCGACGATGTGCGCGACCTCGTGGACGATCCCGTCTCGTGACCAGTCGATCGCTTGGCTCCAGCTGTCGGCGCCCATATCGATGAGGTTCTTGTTCTCAGAGTGAGGATCGTGGATGTAGGCAGGGAGGCCGCCTTGGTGCTTGCCCCGGTGGAAGATCGCGTAGACGTGGTCGGAGTGGAGGTCCCCGTATGCGGTGATGGCGTAGCGTACCAGGTCGCTCATGTACCGGTACAGCCATGACGCTTCGTCTTCGCTCATGTCGCCGTCGAAGTAGATGGCGACGACATCGTCGAAGTACACGCGCTTAAGGACTTGATCATGCTCGAGCCAGTGCTCTGTCCACGTCGCGGGCAGAGAGTCTTGGGAGGAATTGTGTAGGTGGGCCATCGGCATGGCGGCTAAGAAATGCTTCTCAGGGAGCACGCTGATGGGGATGTTCAAATCTGTCTGATTCTGCCAGTCGGATGCTGTGAACGTGACGTTGTACACGCCGGTCTGGTTGAAGGAGGGGGCCCACCTGAAATCCTTGACAAGGCTTGTGTCAAGCGCTGAGGTGTCTGACTCCTCAAGGCTTGCCCCTTCCGGGAGGTTCGGCGATGTCAGTGATATCGCGTCGCCATCGGGGTCGTAGGCGACGACCGGGAAGGAGAGGGTGGTTCCTACCTCGACAGCTTTCTCTTCAACCTCTTCAATCTCGGGAGGACGGTTCTCATCGGTCACGGTGACCTCAACACACTCAACTGTCCTTGATAAGTCCTCGGTTGCAGTGAAGAAGAGTCTCCAAACCCCCACCTGCCCTGAACCCGGAACCCACATGAACGTCTGGTTCACATACCCTATGCTTGTCGCGTTCTCGAAAACGGCGCCGGCGGGCAGAGAATGGGTGTAGACGCTTACCGCCCCGCCCTCAGGGCTGTATGCGACTACGCTGAATGAGAGGAGTTCTCCCCAGTGCACCTGCCGGGGTGACATGGCGCGGAAGTAGGGCGGAGTTCCCGCGGTCTGTGCGTAGACAGGCGTCGCCGCAGCCGAAGCAAGCAGAATCAAAGCGGTGCCTATGAGTGCTCTGAACGCCTTCGTCCCCGCTCACCTCCGTTTTTGACTGCGAGGTCGTTCGTGATTACATTTAAAGCTCGATGCGTGCTACAGACCGACACCTCATCTACAGTTGAACAAGCTTCTCCAACCGGAGATTCCCTATTCAAGTTAAGAGTGAGTGCTTCAGCTACCATACGAGAGATGTGGAGAATCGTCTCCATCGTAACATAGATAATACTGAAAAAAAGCAGACGACCGATATAGCCGGCTGATAGATAACGCTCCGACATCAGGACTGAGGTAGATTATTCTGCCATAATCCCTCGATACCGATCTAAGCCTTACCGCACGCGCGTGCGACAGGGATTGGGGAAAAAAAATCTATATACATTACAGTTGATTGAGATGGCAGGCGGCACTGTTGGAGAAACTGCCCTTATCCTATGAGCTTGAAAGAATGGCAAAACAGCTCGGAGCCGATCTCTTCGGAGCCGCAGATCTGACGCCTGCGAGGAGTTTCATCTGCTCTCAGGGGGGAGAGTACCTCGGCCAGTTTCCGAGAGCGATATCGGTCGGCATCCGCCTCCTCGACGCGGTTGTAGACGAGCTCTCCAGACATGAAGAGCGTTCCCCCATTTTTTCCTACAGGGGTCTTTTTACCTCGGTGAATTCCCATCTCGACCATATTGCTCTATTGTTGGCAAAAGAGATCGAAAGGAATGGGTACCGCGCCTACCCTATCCCTGC
>CAYSNV010000027.1:2361-6825 GCA_964432545.1 uncultured Candidatus Bathyarchaeia archaeon
GCCGGCCTGGGATGGATAGGGAAAAGCGCTCTCCTCGTTACGCCCGTGCATGGCCCGCGAGTGAGGTTCGCTACTGTCCTTACAGACAAGCCGTTGGGGACAGGTTCTCAACTCAACGAAAAGTGCGGCGACTGTAAAGCCTGTGTGGAGATCTGCCCGGTGAAAGCATTCACCGGGGCCCCTTTTGATCCTTCCGAGCCTAGGGAGGCCAGGTTCAACGCCCACTCGTGCGACGACTACTCTAAGAAGAGGCAAGAAAGGTTGGGGGAAAGCCTTTGCGGATTGTGCGTCTATGTCTGCCCGTACGGCAGATCTCAGGAACATCACGTACAAAAACCGGTCGAAGGAAGACCCGCCGGCAACAACTTAAATAAAACAGAGATCCCCAGTACTTCGCTTGAGGCAGGTGCGAAACCATGATCGTGAAGAGTTATCGGGATGTGAAAGAGGAGCCGGTGAAGATCGAGGGTGTTGAGAATACCACGATACGGTGGCTGATCGACGACAAGACAGGGCCGAACTTCGCCATGAGACGCTACGAGCTCAAAGGAACGATCCCACGCCACACCCACTCCCACGAGCATGAGGTGTACTTTCTTGAGGGGAGAGGGGAGGTAATCACCGAGGAGGGGAAGACCCGGGAAGTCGGCCCCGGCGACTTCGCGTACATCCCGCCAAACGAGGTTCATGGGTTCAAGAGTCTCGACACGGAGAAGCCTCTCGCCTTCCTCTGCGTCGTTCCGAGGAACCGTGGGAAAACGACGTTCACGACCACGTGCTAGCGGACTTGTCGGCACAGCCCTCGATCCCGGTAAGACCGGCGTATGCCTAGGCATCCTCCCCGCAATATCCTTCACGGGAGCGACGTGAGATTCCTTCAAGACTTGAATTAAACACATAAATTCTTAAGGAAAATCATCCGCCGATTTGGCTTTAGGTTGCATAACCTTTTTTATACGTCATCGGCCGCAAGACAGAACCAGAGATCTGGTCATGCTCCCTCAGATGAAGGCGGGCTTACTCGTCGGCAACGCACCGCTGCAGATGATCTTTCTCGACTGGACGACGCTCCTCCTCATCGGTCTGGTCATCGTTTTCGCCATCATCGCCGTTCTCATCATCATCTGGGTTGCCCGGAGAAAGACGAGACCCGTCCCCTTGCTTGTCGCGCCTGTCCCAGTGGTTCCTCCGCCCCCTCCCGTCGCACCCGCTCCCCCGGCGTCCGTTGTCGCTCCAGGCGCATGCCCCTACTGCGGCAAGCCCATTCCTCCGGCAAGAATCTTCTGCCCCTACTGCAACCGCAAGATCCTCTAGCGCGCGCCACGCTCTCGTTCTCCACAGTCGGCAGTCTGCATTACCGCGAGGGATCGGCCCTCTCGTGGAGAGGCGCGCTGCTTTTTTAAGCACAGACCGGTTTTAACAGGAGACTATAAATACGCTATCCGACTCTGGAGAACGTGGAGAGAGGTTTGGTAAAGTACATCTTTGTTACAGGCGGGGTCATGTCAGGGATCGGGAAAGGGATCGCCGCCGCCTCGATCGGAAAGATCCTGCAGGTGAGAGGGGTCAGGGTGACGGCGGTGAAGATCGACCCGTACCTGAACGTGGACGCGGGAACGATGAACCCGATCGTCCACGGGGAGGTCTTCGTCACCGAGGATGGGGGCGAGATCGACATGGATTTGGGAACCTATGAGCGGTTCCTCAACGTCAACCTTGCCAAGAGCCACAACATCACCACCGGCCAAGTCTACTCCACGGTGATCAACGAGGAGAGGGTGGGAAAGTACCTGGGGAAGTGCGTCCAGATCATCCCGCACATCACCGACGAGATCAAGGACAGGATACGGAGTGTCGCCGTCGAGGACAGCGTCCAGGTCGTGATCACCGAGATCGGTGGAACGGTAGGAGACATCGAGGGGCAGCCGTTCCTCGAGGCTGCCCGGCAGATCCGTACCGAGGAGGGCGGGGCCAACGTGCTCAACGCCCACGTCACGCTCGTCCCCGTCCTCGATGTGGTGGGTGAGCAGAAGACCAAGCCTACCCAGCACAGCGTCCAAGAGCTGCGACGGATCGGTCTCCAACCCGACGTGATCATCACACGTTCAACAAAGCCTCTCCAAGAGGCGGCCAAGCGGAAGATCGCGCTCTTCTGCAACGTGGAGGAGAAGGCGGTCTTCACCTCCCCCGACATCACCTGCATCTACGAGTCCCCCCTCATCCTTGACCAGCAGGATATGGGCAGCTACGTCGTCAACAGGCTCGGCCTCCCGAACAAGAAACCCGATTGGGGGCAATGGAAGGGAATCGTCGAGAGGTTCAAGAACCCCAAGTACGCCGTCAGGATCGCCATGTGCGGGAAGTACGCTGAGCTCGCAGACTCGTACGCGAGCGTCAATGAAGCGTTGAAGCACGCCGGGGCAGCATGCGACTCCAGGGTGGACATAGACTGGATGGAGACAGAGCTTTTCGAAGACGCCCCGGAGAAGATCAGTATCTTGGGCGGGTACGACGGCGTCCTCATTCCTGGCGGATTCGGCGCTCGAGGCACTGAGGGGAAGATCAAAGCGATCCATCACGCGCGGACCCACAACAAGCCCTTTTTGGGGATCTGCTTCGGCTTCCAGCTGGCGATCGTCGAACACGCGCGCAGTATCGGATTGCAGGAGGCGCACAGCACGGAGATCAACCCGCAGACGCCGCATCCCGTCATCGACCTGATGCCGGAGCAGAGAGCGGTGGAGGCCAAGGGGGCGACCATGAGGCTCGGGGCGCATGAGATTCAGATCCAGCCGAATACTCTCGCCCACCGGCTCTACCGGGCTAGGACGATCATGGAGAGGCACCGCCACCGGTTCGAAGTGAATCTGCCCTACATGGAAAAACTCCACAACAGCGGTCTCGTCTTCTCCGCGAAGAGCATGGACGGGAAACGAATGGAGATCCTCGAGATCCCCTCCCACTACTTCTTCGTCGCAACCCAGTTCCACGGAGAGTTCAAGTCACGGCCGGAGAAGCCCTCGCCCCCCTACTACGGGTTCGTGAAAGCCTGCCTCGACAAGAAGATGAACAAGAGGGAGGTCGCACTCTAACAGCGCTCGGAACCCTCCCCACAACCAAGAGCGACTCGTCCACCTTGAAAAGCGCTCCAAGTATTCGTAAACCGAAAGTGGTGGTAGGCGTCGACCCCGGATCCACGTCCGGGCTCGCCATCCTCGACCTCAACTCCAAGCCCCTCTTTGTCGGAAGCATAAAAGGCGCGGGAAGAGAAGTCCTTGTCAGGGAGATCGCCCGGTTCGGAGAACCGGTGCTGATCTCCTGCGACGTCTCGCCGACACCAGGGTTCATAACGAAGATCGCTGCGGCCTTCAACGCAGCCATCTTCACACCGACAAAGAGCCTCTCTGTGGACGAGAAACGAAGCCTCGTCGACGATCTCAGCCAACTCAAAGAGTACGATCACCGACAGCTCGACCCGCACTCCCAGGACGCGCTCGCCGCCGCCTACAAGGCGTTCAAGAGGTTCCGGAACAAGTTCGAAAAGATCGATGAGACCATCCAGAAGGTATCCTCGCGGGAGGCCGTTGAGGACGTGAAAGCCAAGATTATGCACGGCTACACGGTGAGCAGAGCCCTCCACAGCATCATCTCGGCGAAGGAGCTGGAGCTAGAGGAAAAGCCGAAGACCGCTCCCCTCGCTGATCACTCATTTCTCCTGGACGAGCTCACCCGCCTCCGTGAACGGATCGCGAAGGACGAGACGATCATCAGTAGCCTGACAAAGGAGGTCGAGGCGGAAAGGGAGTTGAGGAGAGAGCTCGCCGCAAAGAACATGGAGTTGACCTCCGCTTTGGAGGCAGAGAAGGGGAAACAGGCCGGCGACCTTCGCAAAGACCTACTCTACAAGAGCCAGAGTCAACAGATCAGCTACCTCAGGGCACGTCTCCAGGAAGCCGAGGCGAAGATCGAGTCGCTGGTCACAAGACCTAAAACGATCCAGACCCTCAAGAAGGCGGGAAAGGCGGGTGACCTCATCCTGCTCAAGCCGATCGACACCTTCACCGAGGAGGGCGTTGAGAAAGCCATCGCCGAGATGGACGTCAAGGAGGGGGATCCTCTCATAATCCTGAACGCTGCAGGCGGCGGCGCGGCCACAGCCAAGAGGCTTGTCGAGTTGAAGCCGAGATTTGTCGTCACCTGCACCCGGATGTCACATCAGGCGGAGGAGAGCTTTGAGAACGGTGGCGTCGCCCTCCTGGACCCCTCGGACCTCGAGGTAAGGAGCTTCGAAGGCATCCCAGCGGTCAGCGAGGAAGGAGCAAAGAGGATCTTGGATCAGAAGCGGAGAAACCGCGGCGCCGAGTTTCTAGATATCACCTGAGCTCACGGGTGTAGGCAGACGCATACTTAAGGTTCCTGAAGCCGATGTGAAGAAAGGCCTTGCAGAGCGCCCCAAGACCGACG
>CAYSNV010000027.1:6925-9586 GCA_964432545.1 uncultured Candidatus Bathyarchaeia archaeon
AAATGCCGGGGGAGCGGAAAGGATGAAAGAGACCTAAACGACGCACGCGCAGATGAAGAAGACGATGATGATGACCGAGCCGAGGAGAGCGCCGAAGTAGCTACTAAGCATCACCTTCAATGGTCATAGATCACACGCGGCTGTGAATGCGCAGCAGACATCCTCTCCAAGATTCTTAACCTTAACGTCCTCCGTGCAAGCCGCGAGCGTCACCTGAAGACGCCTTCACGAGCTTTATATCTTGACGCAAGGAACCCCTTGTGACCGCTATGAGTGGGCTGTCAGAGGCGGAGGCCGGCAGAATCTCGCGACTGATTGTGCGCGAGTCGATGGGAGTAGGGAGAAGACCGGACGGGCGTTTCGAGTCGGTCCGGGTCATGTTCAACTCGACCGACCCCTCATGCGTTGACTTCGCCCAACGGGTCGAGCAGGAGTGCTGGAGGGTGGGAGCGTATGCGATCGCGCTCCCCTACTCGTCACAGCGGGAGAGACTGCGCCACCGGTTGACGCCCAGCGACTCGCTGGCGTCGATGAACCCCCTCGCCAAGGCGCTCAACGAGACGGTGGATGTGACGATCTTCATCGGCGAGCAGGAGAACCCTGCGTGGGTAGCCGGCTTGGACGGGAAGATGAGGCTGACCGCACCGATACGGCAGCAGCTGAGGGAGATCTTGGACGAGCGGAAGGTCCGGTGGCTTTTCCTCGGCTGGCCGATTCCTGGAACGGCCAGGTACTACGGAGTGCCGCTTTCACGGTTCAGGAGGATCTTCTTCAACTGTATCAGAGAATCCTTCAGAGCGAAAATGCGCAGCGTCGTCACTTACTACGAGCGGGCGCTCTCCCACGCCCACCGGGTTCACATAACTGCCGACGACGGGACCGACTTGGAGTTCTCGGTGGAGGGGAGGCCGGTGCTGCTCGACAAGGGAAGAATAACCGCAGAGGACGTCGCGAGGGGGGATGTAGGCTTGAATATCCCGTCGGGCGAGGTCTTCCTCGCGCCCATTGAAGACTCCGCCAACGGGGTCATCAACTTCGAGACCGCCGCGATCCCTGGGTTCGGGAAAGTGGAAGGGCTCCGCCTCACCTTCAAGGATGGGAGGGTTCGCAGGTTCAAGGCTTCGCAAGGCGAAAAGAGTTTCACGCGTTTTCTCGACGCTAACACCGGCGACAAGGATCGGATAGGCGAGCTGGGGGTCGGCTGCAACCCCGCCGCCGAGTACACGGGCGGCTGCATCATCATCGACGAGAAGATCTACCGCACCCTCCACATCGCCATCGGGTCGAACACAGGCTCCTACCACGGGAAGAACAGAGCCTCAAGCCACTTGGACATGATCAAGAACATGACCGGAGGAGAGATGCGCGTCGACGACACGCCGGTCATGGTGAAAGGCGAGCCTGCCGCGAAATCTTAATTAACCTTGGGGACCCTATTAACCCTGAAGTGATGCTTTATGGTCTCAAACGACGTTTTAAAGGCGATTAAAGAGAGGAGGAGCCCAATCCACTACAAGTCAACGCCCATCCCCGATGACAAGCTGGGGGCGATCTTGGAGGCGGGTCAGTGGGCGCCCTCCTGGGTGAACTCGCAGCCGTGGAACTTCATCGTCGTAACGGATCCCGGAACAAAGAAGAAACTGAACGAGGCTGCAGCGACGATCCTTGGCAGAGGGATCGAAGAAGCACCTGTCATCGTCGCCGTCACAGCCGACACGAAAAAGGATCCCCACCACTTCGTGGAGGACTGCGCCGCCGCGACGCAGAATATGGCGCTTGCCGCCCACAGCCTCGGCTACGGATCCTACTGGGTCGGAGTCTACGACATCAGGAACGAGAAGGGCTCCAGCGAGGAGAAGATCAAGGATCTTCTCGATGTGCCCGCCACCCACCGGGTCATATCGCTCCTTCCAATCGGCGAGGCCTCCGACATCCCTACAAAGACGAGAAAGCCGCTCAAAGAGATCGTTTCCAGGGATCAGTTCGGCAAGAGCTGGACCTAGACTCCCGCCATACCCTTTCCCTTTTCTCCATTTTTTTGGCCGTCGAGATCTGCGCAACCACGTGATCGCTTGGAGATCTGCTTATTCAGAGACCTGACGAACGCCTGTCACCAGATTCTTTTTCTGGAGTAGGCTAGTGTTTGGTATAGCGAGATCTGTAGCTGGCAACAGCGACTGAGAGCTGACGAAGCCAGGTTCATAGCCACATCCTTCTTGGCATACTACCTGAACCCCCGCCAGCCCTTGCGAGGAACGGCTTATTCATAACGTCGTCACCGAAGCGTCAAAAAGCATCGATCATTATTGTCAACCATGGCGGAAAGCGCTTCTTGGAGAGATGTTTGGACTCGGTCTTGCGGGGCAACAACATACGCTGACTATGAGATCGTCGTTGTCGATAACAAGCGCGCGCTTCATGTCGTTTTCCTTGTGCGCAGGTTAGTGAAGGAACTTTGGACGCCGTAAGGGTTCTGCTGATTCTTCGTTTGGTAAACCTTAAAACTGGGTGGTGACTCCCGTTTGGTGAAAACTCGTTTGGTAAGAGATTAGATTTGCGATTCCTACTCAATACTCAAGATATGTGATTCTAGCACTCGGATTGAAATGGAAAGAAAGATTGTTTTCTTCCATAAAATCATGCCCAATTATATTGGGAATA
>CAYSNV010000028.1:0-7180 GCA_964432545.1 uncultured Candidatus Bathyarchaeia archaeon
CCTTCAGGGGAGGAATCTCGCCCGAAAACATAGAGAGCTTCACCCGCGAATACAGCGGTGCACGGACCTACACGATCCAGTCGGCGGTACGCTACGATCATGATCGACGAGACGCGATCGAGATGGTGAACACGCTAAGACAGAGGGTACACTCACCCCCCGTCAGGTACTCGACCGATGAGAAAGAGAAGATCGTTGAGATGATGGCGATCTTCAGCAAGAACTATCTACAAGAGCTCTATGAGATTCTCGACTACGCCACAGAGGCCGCTGCTTACGTCCCTGACCAGCGGGAGCGGGTCTTGGAGATCTCAGATGTCTCGTACTATCGGAGTATGAGGAATATCGAGGCGATGTTCACAGCCTATCGAAACAGGAGGACGGCTGCCGAGATCTCACACCTCGCTTTTGAAAGATTCGGGAGCCTCCCCCGCGCGATAAAGCTCTCCGCCGCTCTTTACTCCCTCGGCCTCCCCCCTGAGCTTCTCGGGTTGGGGAACGCGATCGTGGAGATCAAGGAGGTGCTGGGTCAGGAGGGGGTAGGTCAGCTTCTCGAAAGCATCTATCCCTCGCTCAAGGACGACGTCAAGTTCTCCTCCAGATTCTACCACCCCACGAAGCTTGAGACAAAGCGGATCGCGAAGGGGTTAGATGCGCTGAGATCGATCTTCCCCTTTAGCCCCCCCGAGGAAATACATGAAGCGCTCTCCAAGATCGCCTTCAACATCATCACGAGGACAGGCTTAGCCGGCGCGGTCATCTCCGAAGGCCTGAGGGGCCAAATGGCAAAAGGCGGCGTCTCCGAGTATCCCACCAAGTTGAGTGAGGGAAGCCCTTCAAAACTCATCTTGGATATGGGAAAGATCCGGAAATCTCTCGGGTAGCAGAGCCTCGAGGCGTACCTCAGGCGCGGGCCATCTGTCAGCGCACGCGTGCCAGCCTGTGCGGGGCGACATAGTCGCCGTAGCGGGCCGCGGTCTCTGTCAATCTCCTTCTCTGCTCCTCCAAGACTTCGAAGACCGCTGGGGGGGTGTCGACCACCCTTTCCTTGTAGATTCTCACTAGTCTCTCGATCTTTGCTAGGTTCTCCGGGATTCTCACCGTGAACTGCCTGACGTAGTCTCCTTCGGCGTACCCGCTTTTGAGAGTCGAGTGGAATAGTTCCCTGAGATCCTCGTACGTAGGTATCAAACCCGTGGGCGTTCTGATGGCATCGGCCTCATCGTTGACCCGCAGCTCCATCCACTTGAGCCAAACACGCTTGTCCTGCTTGTGGTTGAGGAAGCGGCCTGTGGAGTCCCTCAGGAAGTAGTTTACGGAGAAGATGCGGGGAGGCTTGTTCAGACTGGCGCCGAAGTTGAGGTTGCTTTCGACGTATTTCCCGATAGGGATCGAGAGGAAGTCGAGGTTGGCCATCGGGTTGAACGCCTGCACCCCCTCCTTTCCAAGTGTGGCAGCTGTCGTCTCGGACTCCAGCGAGGCGCCTTTGGTGACGATGCCGTGCGTCCAGTCGAAAGCTTCCTCTACCGGCAGCCACGTGCTGGAGTCGCGACCGCCGTAGATTATTCCGCTGATCGCGACGCCATCGGGGTTGTCGAGGTTGGGGTCGACGTTGTCGAGGATTCGCAGGTCGAAGGTGAATCGGGCGTTCTTGTGGGAGGGGGGGACCTCCTCGCCTTCTTTGTCTTTCTTGCCGGGGAACCATTCGCCCGAGTAGTTGACGCCTCTGGCAGGGCATGCGCTGTCTTTCCCGTTCCAGTAGATTTCCCCGTCCTCGGTGACCAGAACGTTCGAGAAGATGATCTCGTTTCTGCTGTGGAGAGCCTTCCAGATGAGCGGTTCATCAGCGGAGTCTATGCCTTCGATGATGCCGAACACTCCCTTCTCCGCGTTCACCGCGCGGATCTGTCCCCCTATCTTCTTCAGGTACGCGATGTCGTCACCTACGATCGTCTCACCCGCCACCATGGCGGTGGCCGTTTTTCCGCACATGGAGGGGAAGGCGCCGGCGAAGTAGCTGACTCTTCTGCGGGGGCCGTGGATCCCCATGATGAACATGTGCTCGGTCAGCCATCCCTCTCTTGAGGCGCTGTTTATGGTGAGACGCATCGCCAGCTTCTTCAGGCCGATGGTGTTCCCGCCATACTGGGTGTTCGCGCTGTAGATGGTCTCATCGTGGAGGTCGATGTGCACACGCCGTTTGTCAAGGTTTTTGCTGACGCGCAGGCCAAGCCCTGCCTCCATCAGGCTCCCTTGGGAATGCACAAACTTCAGGAATCTTCCGTAGTCTCCCAGCCGGATGAACTCGTCGTACCCGTGCCTGTACAAGAGGTTCTCGCTGTGCACTACGTAGCTGGAGTCTGTGAGCTGGAGGCAGGGAACGGTGAATTTGGAGTTTGTTGGTCCTAGGGTGAAGAACTTCACGTACAGCTCGCGGCCTGCCATGATCCCGCTCAAAATCGCCCCGATCTCCCTGAGGCCCTCCTCTCTGTTCATCGAGTTGATCTCAGGCCCTAGATCCACGTCTTTGGGCACAAGGAAGCGGGTGCTGTCCTTGTCACGTGCCTGGTCATAGTAGTTGTCGAAATGGACTGTGTGGCCTTTGATCGCAAGTGGCGCCTCCTCTTTGTTTCTTAACGCCGTTTCTCGAATGTACCGAAGATCCTCCGCTGAGTCTTTGCAGATGAATACCGTCGAAGGATTGCAGAGCTGAATGTATCTTACGATGAAACGGTGAAGCTTGGTATTCCTTATTCTTGCGAGCTTTCTGTAGTTCTCCGCGTCAAGCCTCTCTCTGAGCATCTCGCCTATCTCCCAATCTGAGAGCGGCTCGAATCCTTCAGGTGAGTTGGCGTATTGGCTGTGCAGGTCTTCCAAGTCCCGTTGCCCGCCCGGATTATTGTCCTGCGCTAAGTTGGCGCGCGCCAATTCTACGGGTACACTCCGAGGGGTGCTACCTAAGCAGAAATATAAATGAAGCTGACGCCAACAAGCACACGCTGCTGCGCGTACGACCCGGCAGACGCGTCTCAGAAGTTCTGGACTACGGAATTCCTCAGCGGCCGCAGACTGAGCACGTATCCCATGAGAAGACCTGCAGCCAGTCCGCCGAAGTGGGAGAGCAGGTTGACGTTGGCACCCATGTTCATGATGAACATGTAGAACGAGTAGATCAGAGCGCCCAGCACCGACTGGCCAATATTCCTTCTGATGTAGATCACCGAGGCGCCGAAGACTCCGAAGATCGCCCCCGACGCACCCACGGAGACCAGATAGGGCCCTGAGAGAAGCGTGAGGAGGTTTCCCACAAGTCCTGAACAGAGGTAGACGAGGAAGTAGGTTCCTTTGCTGAAGAGTTCCTCAGCACGTAACCCGAAGATGAGAAGGAAGAACATGTTCCCCAAAAGGTGGAGGAGGTTCGCGTGGACGAAAAGGGCGGTGAGCAGCTGCCAGTACTCCCCCTGGAGAACCGACACGTTCATCTGGCCGAAAAACGCTAGCAGCCTGAAGTCGATCTCAAGGAAGTTCCCTCCCAGCGCTGAGAGAGCCGCGTAGACGGCGATGTTGGCGACGATGAGGAGCGCCGTCGGCTTGAGAAGACCAGAGCCGCCTCTCAGGTCACGCATCTCAGGTATCCTCCCTACGATAGGATCGTGACTCTATTTAACCTATCCCAGACTCCTCGGAGGGGTTTTCAAGCATGATAAAGATTAATAGTGGAGGAAAAAGTCACATTAACAAGGCCGAGGACTCCGTGCGGTGGCTTACATGAGCGGGTTGAAAGGGCTCTTCATCATCTGTGACGGCATGGGCGACCGCCCCGTCGAGGCGTATCAAGGGAGGACTCCGTTAGAGGCGGCGAACACCCCTACCATGGACTGGCTTGCGGAGAAAGGGTTGGTCGGCTTCATGGACGTGGTTGCGCCAGGCATCCCCCCGGGCAGCGATGTCGCCCATCTCTCCCTGTTCGGCTACGACCCCTGCACATATTATACGGGGCGGGGTGGCTTTGAGGCCGCCGGCGCCGGCTTCGACCTCAAGCCCACCGATGTCGCATTCCGATGCAACTTCTCCACCGTCGACCCACACATGGTCGTCCTCGACAGGCGAGCAGGACGAATCGGCGCGGAGGCGGAGGGGCTCGCTGAGGCGATCAACAGCATCAAGCTGAACATATCGGGTGTCACATTTGATTTCATTCATACCGTCGAGCACCGCGGCGTCTTGATTCTTCACGGCAAGAAGCTGACACGGGCGGTCTCAGACGTCGACCCCCACAAGACCGGCGCCCGAATCTTGGAGGCGAACCCGCTCGACAAGACGCCGGCAGCCCGCCTCACCGCAAAAGTGCTTAACGCCTTCACTGCCAAGACATACCGAGTGTTAAAGGATCATCCCATCAACAAGGAACGGGAGAAACAGGGAAGGCCTCCCGCCAACATCATCCTAGCCAGGGGCCCCGGCACCCTCCCACAGCTTGTCCCGCTACCGCAGAAGTTCAAGGTCGCGGTGTCGGCCATCGCCGCCGTGGCGCTGGTGCGAGGCATCTGCAAGATCGTCGGCATGAACCTTATCGACGTTCCAGGGGCAACAGGAGGCATCAACACTGACCTCAACGCGAAAGCGAAGGCCGCGGTGAAGGCGTTGGAGACCAACGACCTCGTCATCCTGCACGTGAAAGCGCCTGATGTTGCAAGCCACGACGGAGACTTCGAGCTGAAGACCTCAGTCATCGAGAGAATCGACGTCATGATTGAAACCATCTGCGACAGGGTTGATGTGCGGAGCACCTACATCGCCTTGACGGCAGACCACACAACCCCCGTCAGCGTCAAGGACCATATGGGAGACGCGGTGCCCTTTCTGCTCTCAGGCCCTGAGACGCTACCCAGTGGCGTAACCAAGTTCTGCGAAAAGAACGCGCGGCATGGAAACGCCGTGGCGATCCGCGGCCCTGACCTGCTCCACTTGATGATGAACTATATGGGGAAAGTCAGCAAATTCGGATTCTGAGACGGGTCAGCATGTCCGCCTTTCAAGACGGGGGGGGCCCATGAAGTACGCCGAGCTTGTCGAGATCTACGAGAAGATTGAATCCACCACCAAGAGGCTGGAGATGACCGATCTCCTCGTCGAGATCCTGCGGAAAGCATCCCGCGAGTCGATCGACAAGGTCATCTACCTGACCCAGGGAAAGTTGTATCCCGACTTCACGGGAGTCGAGATCGGCGTCGCTGATAAGCTCGTCATCAAGTCCCTCGCCCAAGTCTCTGGGAAGACTGAAGAGGGGATCGCGAAGATCTTCAACAAGACAGGCGATCTGGGAAAGACGGCTGAAGAGATTCTTCAGAAGAAGTCGCAGCTTACTCTCTTCCACAGGCCCCTCACCGTCGATATCGTGTACACATCCTTCGACAAGATGGCGAAGGCGACAGGATCGGGCTCTGTAGACACGAAGATCCGCTACCTGAACAGCCTCCTCAACGACGCCACGCCTGGGGAGGCGAAGTACCTTATCCGCACCGCATTAGGGAAGCTGCGTCTCGGCGTCGCCGACATGACCATCCTCGACGCCTTGGCGGTCGCCTTCGGAGGGGGGAAAGATTCGCGGGGAATCGTCGAACGCGCATATAACCTCTCCTCAGACCTAGGACTTGTAGCCCGGACGATCGCAGAGAAGGGGATCGACACGCTCGCACGATTCAAGGTACGCATCGGCAGCCCGATCAGACCGATGCTGGCGGAACGGCTCTCCGACCCCGCGGAGATCATCGCGAAGTTCGGGGGGAAATGCGCCGCAGAGTACAAGTACGACGGGATGAGAGTGCAGGCGCACATCTCCTCTAACAGGACTCTCCTCTTCTCCCGAAGGCTGGAGAACATCACCGACCAGTTCCCCGACGTCGTAGAGATCCTGCAGCAGAAAATTACAAGCCACGACTGCATCGCCGAGGGGGAGTGCGTCGCTGTCAACCCCAACACAGGAGAGATGCAGCCCTTCCAAGCGATCTCCCAACGGCGCGGCCGGAAATACGAGATCGAGGAGATGGAGAAGGAGGTCCCTGTCAAAGTCTTTGTCTTTGACCTCCTCTACGCGGACGGCGTCGACTACACGACGGAGACCTATCCCCGTCGCAGAGGGGTGCTGCAGAGGCTGGTCAGGGAGAACGAGCAGATAGAGGTCTCCAAGCAGATCGTCACAGACAACCCCGCCGAGCTTGACGCCTACATGAACCAAGCGATCTCGGACGGATGCGAAGGCCTCGTGGTCAAGTCACTGAACCCCGACTCCTACTATAAGGCGGGGGCACGGGGATGGGTCTGGATAAAGTACAAACGGTCATACAAGGCGGAGATCGCCGACACCTTCGACCTTGTCCCCGTTGGCGCGTTCGCGGGCAGGGGAAAGCGAGCTGGATCCTACGGTGCACTCCTCATGGCAGCCTACAACCAAGACACAGACACTTTTGAAACCGTCTGCAAGCTTGGGAGCGGATTCACCGATGTCGACCTCGACGCCCTCCCCGGCAAGCTGAAAGAACTCATCATCTCCAAAAGACACGCCCGCGTCAACTCCCTCATGAAACCTGATGTCTGGGTGTCACCCGCACTGGTCATGGAGGTGGCGGCTGACGAGATCACGCTCTCCCCCCTCCACACCTGTGCACGAAACCTCCTCAGAGAAGAAGCAGGATTCGCCCTCCGCTTCCCCCGCTTCACCGGCAGATACCGAGATGACAAAGCGCCCGAAGACGCGACGACAACAGCGGAGATCGCGGAGATCTACAAGAGCCAGCTGAAACAGATCGCGCCTCAGTAAGCATGACGAGAAAACCGGGACAAGGACTCGACCCTCAGACGCCTATTCCATCTGAATGGCTGCGACAACAGAAGATTCTTAACGAACCCCCAATTCTCAGCGGGCAGGTGCGCTTTCTTCCACACCATCGTTGATGAGAAAAAGATCGCTTTCACCCATGGACGCCACCAACGAAGCGATCTTGTGAAGCCCTTCCGGATCTGTCCTCTCCCGAAGCGCACGCCTCAACTCGCTCAAGACGTGGGGATTGACCTCCAATGTAACCCTCTTGGAACTGGTGTCCTCGAAAGCTATCGCGATGCTCGTTGCATCCTTCATCTTTAGCTGCTTGTTCCCGAACGTGCAGCCGGTGGAGACCTG
>CAYSNV010000028.1:7280-9421 GCA_964432545.1 uncultured Candidatus Bathyarchaeia archaeon
GGACGACGCTCGCAAGCGCGCGCTAACGGACGGTGGTATTACTTTTCAGTATGGAAATAATATCAGATATAAATGTAATTGTCGAGACGCGCTAACAGGGGTTTCGTGTGCGCAACACGGTCGACCGACTAGACGGACCGCAGGAAAAACGCTGGATTGACTCCTGGAAAAGATTTTTTAGGAGGCATAGCGAACTGGCTTGCCATAATAGAGCCTCAAACGTTAAACGGCGAGGACGCTGATGAAGCGGTCGCTGCGGCTGAAATGAGAGCAACAGTTGCCAATCACTTCAACCCTTAAGGAAATCAGATGAGGAGCGAAAAATGGGCAAGTGGAAATGCCCGGTCTGTAGCTACATCTACGATGAGTCCCTCGGGGACCCCAACTCGGGCGTGCCTGCGGGCACCGCCTTTGAGAGCCTTCCCGATACTTGGGTCTGCCCTGTCTGTGGGGTTGAGAAATCCCAGTTTGAGAAGATCGAGTAGCGGAGCCTAGAAGGGTGCGCTTTGAACGGCGCACATCGCCGGCACCCGGGAGAGCCGACATGAGAAGATGCCCGCTCCGTTACCCGCTCTCGGGATCGGCGTACTTAAGAAGAGACGGAAGGCTGCATCGGCGACATCCGAGATGACGGAGCTCCGATGTCGGCGTGGGCAGAAACGAGAACTATAGAATTCTATGCGATAATACCCGCGGGTGAAAAGCCGCCAGCTTAACATATTTGAGGGTAAATCATTTTATACTGATCGAGAATATTCTATTACGGGTTCCAAAATTGGCGAAGACGGTCAAATGTAAGAGATGCGGGCACAAGTGGGCTCCCAGAGTCTCCCGCCCGGTGAAATGCCCCAAGTGCAGCAGCCGGGGCTGGAACACTGCAGCGAAGAAGCCCAAGAAGAAAAGGAAAAGGCGATAAGAGCGATCGCGCCGCATAGACAGCGGTAACCTTCTGTCCTATCACACTTTTTCTTAAACCGACTGTTGATTTCTCGCGCTGTCACTCTGGCTGTCAAAGTATGTGCGATCTCTCAGCCTCCCTCAGTAGAACGTTCTGTGTTCTCTTTCCTCGGAGTCGGCTCTGATCACACCAGCAGACTCTTTCGTTCGGACATAGCTGCGTATCTTGCCTGACTCCGCGTCTCCAAATTCCGTTTCGTAGATGGGGCGTCCACCTTGTAGTCGTCCATTCAGGGCTCAGTGTCACAGGAGATTCTCCGCCCATGCACAAAGATGTATCTTCAGGAGAGAACGCGGAAATGCTTTTGCACCATAGCTTTCAAAAGGATTAAAACATGAGAGGGCGCCTCCGTCTTAGAATCGGCGCGCATGAATCGAATCTACCTTGAGGTTTCCGATTGAAGAAGCTGTGGGTGTTCATCTTCCTTGCCGTCCTCGTGATACTGCCAGGCGCATCGCACCCCCTGTCCTCCTACGAGAATGAGCTCTTCCATCGAATCAACGAGGAGCGGGCGCGGAATGGATTGAGCCCCCTCACGCTAGACAGCGTCCTCAGCGATGTGGCAGTAGCCCACTCGCTAGAGATGCTCAATAACGGATACTTTGACCACATTTCCGCCGTTGACGGATCAGACCCCTATACGAGGGTTGAGCGCTCCGGCTACTACGACGGGTATGACGGGATGCGGCTGGTAGCCGAGAACCTCGGACTGACGGAGGATGGGATCAACATTCCTTTCATGTTCCAGCAATGGATGGAGAGCCCGGGGCATAGAGCGAACATCCTCAACAGCGTGGTTAACGAGGTGGGCGTGGGGATTGCCCAAGGGGTCTACCGCGGGACCCCCAACGCTGCAGTTTATACAATAGTCTTTGCCTACTACCTCAGACAGGAGAGCCTCGCCTCATCAACTGCGACAACTGCAACTGCTCGACCGGCAACGACTACCACTCTTACCACCTTCACCACAGCCCCACCCAGCATCATCCTCTCGACAACCCGACCTGTCGTCGTCAGCTCTGTCACCGTCTCCAGTCCCTCGGCAACATCGCGCCGATCCTCGGCAACCCTACCTTCCTCGACACACTCCGTTGGGACACAAGCAACGTCCTCCTCAGTCTACTCAAAAACCACCGCCACTACCCTGATGTCGAAAGCACAGACGGTAACGCTTAGAGTATCC
>CAYSNV010000029.1:0-9352 GCA_964432545.1 uncultured Candidatus Bathyarchaeia archaeon
AGGCGCGATGCCTGCGGGGGAGATGACAGACCTAGAGAAAATGGTCATCTACAACGCGTACATCTCTCTTGAGGCTGAAGATATCGGAGGCGGCGTGGCGAGGATTCGAAGCGTGGCGGAGAGATACGGCGGCTACGTGGCGGGTTCGTCCCGGTCAACCTACGGCATGCAAGATGTTGCAGAGATCACTATCCGGGTTCCCAAGGAGAAGTTTCACGTCGCCGTCCAAGAGATAGAGAGCCACGGCAAGATCCTGGATGAGCGCACCACCAGCGAGGACGTCACCCAGCAGTACATCGACTTGAAGGCAAGGCTGGAGAACCTGCAACGACAGGAGAAACGGCTCCACGAGATCCTGGACATGGCGAAGACGGTCGAGGAGCTACTGAACGTGGAGAGGGAGATTGAACGTGTCAGAGGAGAGGTCGACAGCCTCCAAGGACAGATAAACTACCTTGAACGCAGCGTCGCCATGTCCGTCATCACAGTCAGCTTGCGAGAGCCCCCACCGCCGTTCACCCCACCGGGGATGGATTGGGGTGAGACCTTCCAGATCGCTTTAACCGGGCTCTTCACCGTCGTTCGCGGATTGATTATCTTGGCGGTGTCGCTGGCTCCGTTCATCGCAATCGGCTTGGGAGCATACTACGTGTACAAGAGAGTCAAACGGAGATAGATTTCGAACATCGCTTGGCTGTGAAACTCCCTAGACTTTAGCCTTAAATCTCAAGAAAAGGATAGGGACATGGGCAAATCGTTCGGGTGAGGACCGATGGCTCCAGTTTTGGGATCAACTGAATTGCTCCTCATCATCATCCCAGTGGCGGCTTGGTCTTCCTTCTGGACAGCGCTAGCTTTGTGGTTCTCCGCGCGAAACCGCGACAAGGGATGGTTCATCTTCTTCCTGCTGATCCACCTAGCGGGGATACCTGAGATAATCTACCTGTGGACGCGCGGGTGTTGGCCCTTCAAGCCTAAAGGCTGACTGGCCCAAAAGGAAGCTATCCGACTACATCAGTCTAGTAAGATACTTGGCTCTATCGATGCGTCTTACCTGAAGGAACTCTTCCGTAGTCGTCTTCGTGGCGGACGATGTCATTCTCATCGAAAGGGCCGAAAGAGATCTCAAGGACTCGTGAACGTGATCTGAATCGTTTATGAGCCGATGCTCCGTTCCCTTTGAAATGAAGGCCTGTTCGTTCGGTGAGAATTTAGTCTTCCTGCCGTCGATTTCGGCGATCAAATCCTTGTCGAGGAAGACCCACAGTTCTTGACGCTGCCGATGGGACTGAAGGCTGAGTCTCTGGTGCGGGTTCACGGTCAGGATTTTGACGGTTGAGGGTTCGTTGAGGGTGAACTGGTCAAAGAAACCCCACGGCTTTCTGACGCGAAGTGTCCTATTCAGTGCGCCACACCCTCTCAGCTATCTTACCTACTTTCACATTAAAGTGAGAGTTTAAAATGTGTTTCTGCAAGCCCTTTTGGATGAGGGGGTTCCATCTCGGTGCTGGACGCATTCCAGTTTCTCAAACGCCTCTTTGTGGAAAAATAGCTTTATACGCGTCTCATCCATCTCTTAATGTACTCGGCTAGTGGTTTACCGTGATGATGGGTAACATGTTTATCGATGAGGCGGACTTCGCCGAAGCATTCCCGATGTGGATGTCCCGGATATTGATCACCGCCCAAAACGATTCGTGGGCTCAAACCGCTGCGAACGTCGCCACAGGTTTCGCGTCGTCAATCATCATGTCCCCTTGTGAAGCAGGAGTTGAAGGGCCCGCCGCAGACCCCTCCACAACCCCCGACAATAGGCCAGGCAGGTACGTCCAGCTGTACCACAGGCTTGGCAGAGACCTCAAACGGCAGATGATGGCCCGGATCGGCCAGTGCATATTGACCTGCCCCACCACCCGCCTTTTCGACGGCCTTCCCAACCCCGTGAAACGGTTGAAGGTCGGGTGGGCTGTGAGGATGTTTGGCGACGGCTTTGAGGAGAAAGTAGAACTGTAC
This sequence comes from uncultured Candidatus Bathyarchaeia archaeon, assembly GCA_964432545.1. GTDB lineage: Archaea > Thermoproteota > Bathyarchaeia > 40CM-2-53-6 > DTGE01 > CAYSNV01. The sequence continues at coordinate 2,014 of CAYSNV010000029.1, forward strand.
GGAAGAGACATGTGGCGTGTCCCGGTCATGGAGGGGGAGTTCTTCCTGGAGAACCGGCTGGGCGTGAGGAAAGGCGTCGCGGGCGGGAACCTGCTCGTAATGGCGGACACCCAGGCCGTCGCCCTAGAGGCTGCAGAGAAAGCGGTCAACGCCATCAGAACTCTGGAGGGGGTTGTTCTCCCGTTTCCCGGCGGAATCTGCCGCTCGGGCTCCAAGGTTGGCTCCACAAAATACAAGCTGGGAGCTTCCACCAACCACCCCTACTGCCCCACGCTTCGGGGCAAGATACCGGACAGCAAGGTGCCTCCAGATGTAGGATCCGTCTACGAGCTCGTCTTCAACGCCATCACCTCCAGACTCCTGAAGAAAGCCACAAAGGTCGGAATCAAAGCGGCCTCAGAGGTGGACGGGGTCAAACGTATCAGCGCCGTCAATTTCGGAGGAAAGCTAGGCCCGGTGAAGATCAACCTTAAAGAGGCTGTCGAATCCGAGTAGCCTTCCCCGCGGCGGACACAGCTTTGTGACACGTTGTGACTGTCAACGCCCACATCTTCGTCCATGGAGTCGTTCAAGGCGTAGGCTTTCGCCCCTTCGTCTACCGGACCGCGACGGCTCTCGACCTCAAGGGATACGTCCAAAACAGGGGCGACTCCTTAGTGGAGATCGTCCTCGAAGGCCAGGAAGATCAGGTTCACAAGTTCCTCGACGTTCTTCAGCACTCCCCTCCTCCTCAGTCCCGAATAGACTCGGTGGAGACCCGCTACTCTCAGCCCACATGCAGATTCCGAGATTTCACGATCTACGAGAGCAGCCCCACAAAGTCCCACAGGGGGTCCGTCATCCCCGCAGACATCGCGATCTGCGACCCTTGCACCGCTGAGTTAATGGACCGGAAAGACCGGCGCTACCACTATTTCTTCATCACATGCACCGACTGCGGCCCGCGATTCACCATCATCAAGGAATCGCCTTACGACAGGGTCACCACGAGCATGGACGAGTTCCCAATGTGCCCAGACTGCGCACACGAGTATTCAGGTCCAGCTGACCGCCGCTTCCACGCACAGACCGTCGCCTGCCCCCGATGTGGACCTAAAGCCTTCCTCACCGACAGCCACGGAGAGACTCTCAACCAAGAATCGCCCATCCAGACCGCGGGAAAACTCCTTTCAGAAGGGAGAGTTGTTGCCGTCAAAGGATACGGCGGCTACCACATCGCCACCTCCACGTTAAACCCTGACCCGATCACGAAGATACGGAGAGTGAAACACCGGTCCCAGAAGCCGTTCGCCATCATGGCACGAGACCTCAACGCTGTGAAGACCTTCGCAGAAGTAGACCCGGTAGAGGAGGCTCATCTCACCTCTCCCCAGAGACCGATCCTTCTCCTCCACAAGAGTGACGAGTACTACTTGTCGGAACTCGTGTCTCCCGGCCTCACCACCGTTGGAGTCATGATCCCCTACACCGGGCTTCACCTGATGCTCTTCGAGAACGTTCACGACCCTGCCTTCGTCATGACGAGCGCGAACCCTCCCAGCGAGCCGATCATCAAGGATGACGACCACGCCCTGAAAGAACTCAAAGACGTCGTCGACTACTTCCTTATCCACACTCGAAAGATCATCCACCGATGCGACGATTCCGTCCTCAAGGTTCTCGGGTCACAGACCGCTTTCATCAGGAGGAGTCGGGGATTCACACCTGTACCGGTCAAGCTCGCCACCTCTTTCCCCAAGGCCATTCTGGGTGCAGGGTCAGAACTGAACAATACTTGCTGCCTCCTCATGGACGACAAGGCCTTTCTCTCTCAGCATATCGGAGACGTGGAGACGCCTGAAACCCTTGACTTCCTCCGGTTGAGCATCGGCCACATGACCGACCTTACCAGCTCCCAGATAGAGGCGGTCTCCTGCGACCTCCACCCCACCTTCAACACGACAAGGCTGGCGGAGCGCATCTCCCAGAGCCTTCATGCACCCCTCTTCAAGATTCAGCATCACTACGCCCACGCCTCCAAGCTTCTGGCAGAGCACAATCTCGACGAGCTCATCGCTGTCGTCTGTGACGGCTTCGGCTACGGCCTCGACGGAAAAGCATGGGGAGGAGAGATACTGCACTGCACCAAGAAAGAGTTCGAACGCGTGGGACGCCTAGAGGAGCAGAGCCTCATAGGAGGGGATCTCGCAACGCGCTATCCTCTACGAATCGCCGCAGGGGCCCTGGCGGGGGATCGTAGATTTGAGGAGTGGCTCTACGGTAGAGCGGTGCTTTTTCCTCACGGAGACGAGGAGGTTCACCACATCCTCCATGACGCGCAGAGAGGACACGGGGTGAAGACGTCCAGTTGTGGACGACTGCTTGACGCTGTCGCCGCTCTCCTTGAAGTATGTGACGAGAGAACGTATGAAGGGGAGCCTGCGATCAAACTGGAGGCCGCGGCGGAGAAAGGGCACGAGGCTCTCCACCTTCCCGTGAAAGTAGAAAACGGCAACGTCATTGAAACCTCATCCCTGATACGATCAGTCTTTGAGGCCAAGAACACGATGAGGCCACACGATCTCGCCCACTCAGCCCAATCCTACGTCGCACGGGCTCTGGCGCAAGTTGCCGTCGAGGAAGCCCAGCATCGAGGCGTGAAAGATATCGGATTCACCGGAGGCGTCGCCTACAACGGTCATATCATGCGTCTCCTCGCAACGGCGGTTGAGGAAGCAGGCTTAACATTTCGGGTGCAGAAGCATGTTCCCTGCGGGGATGGAGGGATCTCTCTGGGGCAGGCCTACGCCGCCGCGCATCTTCTGTAGGCAATTCTTTATATCCGCCTGAAGATTCTTTAACGTGGTTAAAAGGTCAAGGTGACATGTGCCTCGCAATCCCTGCGAAGATCCTTTCAAAGAAGATGAACGTCGCCACCGTTGATTTCGGCGACAACGTCACACGAGAGGTAGATGTCAGCCTCGTCAACGCGAACGTCGGCGACTACGTCCTCGTCCACGCAGGTTTTGCGATCGAGATCCTAGACGAAGAAGACGCGCGGGAAACCCTGAAGACGTGGCAGGAGCTCCTCCAGTTGAGTTGAATGGCAGGGGATCAGTATCATCGCCTCTCAGTTAGGCCTCCAAAAGTTCAGGTTCCGGGATAAGGCAGTCGCTCAGGATGTCGTTCGGAAGATAGGCGAGATCGGGATTCCTGCGCAGTTCATGCACGTCTGCGGAACGCACCAAGACACCCTCATCCGGTACGGACTTCAAAGTCTCCTCGAGTCAGTGAATGTCAGAGTCGTCTCGGGGCCTGGGTGCCCTGTCTGCGTCACCCCTCCGGGAGAGTACGAGGAGGCGATCGCGCTTGCCCAAAAGGGGATCGTCGTCACCGCCTTCGGAGACGTGGCACGGTCACCAGGCTACAACCGCTCCCTGTTGGACATGCGGGGCGCAGGCTGCGACGTACGGGTTGTCTACGGCATCAAAGACGCTGTAGAGATAGCGAAGAAGACCCGATCCGATGTGGTGTTCATGGCGGTAGGTTTCGAGACGACAGCCCCGGGAACCGCGGTCGTTCTCAAGGATCACCCCCCGGACAACTTCTCCATTCTCAGCTGTCACCGCTACATACCGCCCGCCCTGAAGCAGCTGCTGGGCATGGGGGAGCTGAAGATTCAAGGCTTGATCGAGCCTGGCCACGTGAGCACGATCATCGGCGTCAAGCCGTACGTGGAGATCTCCGAGAGGTTCAAGATTCCTCAAGTGATCGCAGGCTTTGAACCTGTCGACGTGCTCGTCGCCGTCTACATGCTCTTGCGACAACTCCAGCGGGACGAGCATAAGGTTGAGAACGAGTACTCCCGAACGGTGAAATACGACGGGAACGTCACCGCCCAGGCCTACCTCAAGGAGGTCTTCGAGCCTGACGACGTGACTTGGCGTGGTTTTTCCTCCATCCCGGCCTCAGGGATGAAGCTAAGGGAGGAATACGCGGCATTTGACGCCGGCAAGAAGTACGAAAAGATTCTTGGAGGAATCGACGCCTCTGCATTCGGCGAGGCTAGAGGTTGCCACTGCGGCGAAGTTCTGCGCGGCGTATACGAGCCGTCCCAGTGTCCTCTCTTCGCGAGAGTCTGCACTCCCCAGAAGCCGGTCGGCCCATGTATGGTCTCGCTCGAAGGCTCCTGCAACATCGAGTACCGATACAAGCGGAGAAGATGATCGCCCTGTTGAACCTCGTCGACAAACCGGACGAGTTGCGAAAAGCCCTGGAGACATTTTTTCAGGGCACATTGAAAGCCGCATTGATGGGGATCGGGAATCCGCTTCGAAGGGACGACGCGGTGGGTCTTCGAGTCCTGCAAGGCGTAAGAGACCGGTTCGGTCCTAGCAAGAACGTCGTTTTCATCGAGTGCGACACCACTCCCGAGAACTACGTCGGCGTGCTGCGTGAAGAGCAGCCTTCCCACATCCTCTTTATCGATGCGGCTGACGCCCGGCTCTCCGCGGGGACGCTCTTTCTCGCCAACATGGACCAAATCAAGGGGCTATCGATCTCGACGCACGCGATCCCCCTCAACGTGTACGCCGAGTTCATCGAAACCCTCGTTGAAGCGAAGATCCTCCTTCTGGGGATTCAGCCGGAAGATGTCAGCTTCGGTGAAGGCCTGACCGCAGGAGTAGAGCAGGCTGCGGGGAGAGCGGCTGAATTCCTGTCTTCCATCCTGACGCCGCTCGTGGGTAGTCGATGAAGATTTTTTAACCCGGCGCGCTCCTGTATTAGTAGGAGAGGAGGTAGGTATGGAGATCCAGAGAGTAAGTGTGGAGACTCCTAAAGACGCAAGCATCATCCTGGGTACGTCCCATTTCATCAAGACGGTGGAGGATCTTTACGAGGCTCTAGTCACCGCTGCACCCGGGATAAAGTTCGGCATCGGATTCTGCGAATCCTCAGGACCCTGCCTTGTCCGCCACGCAGGCAACGACAAGGAGCTTGAAGACGCAGCCGCCGAGAACGCGTTCAAGATCGGGGCGGGCCACTCGTTCATCGTCATCATCAGGAACGCGTTCCCCATCAACGTTCTCTCAGCGGTCAAAGCCGTTCAGGAAGTCTGTACGGTCTACTGCGCCACGGCCAACCCCGTCGAGGTTCTTCTGGCAGAGTCGGAGCAGGGAAGGGGGATCGTCGGCGTGATCGACGGGCTAAAGTCCAAAGGCGTAGAGACGGACTCCGACATAGCGGAGAGAAAGGCGTTTCTGAGGAAGATCGGCTACAAGACCTAGAACCCTCTCCACACCTGGGGAGTCCGTTTCAAACAACGGTCAAGGTACAATCATCATGAGAGTATACGATACTAAGACCCGCGAGCTGCGCGAGTTCACGCCTCTGAAGGGTAATCGTGTCCGCATGTTTGTGTGCGGCCCCACGGTCTACGATCTTTCCCATCTCGGTCATGCGCGAACCTATGTCGCATACGATGTCATCGCGAAGTATCTGCGGCTGCGCGGCTACAGCGTCTTCTACCTCATGAACATCACCGACATCGACGACAAGATCATCGCACGGGCGGCGCAGCTGAAGATGTCGCCCTTCGAGCTGTCAGGGAGGATGACGGAGGAGTTCCACCGCGACATCAGAGCGCTAAAGATCGACAGCGTCAACCTCTTCGCCAAAGCCTCAGAACACATCCCTGAGATGATCGCGCAGATCACGACACTGATCGACAAGAACCACGCTTACGGCGTCAACGGCGACGTCTACTACGACATCACGCGTTTTCCTGAGTACGGTCAACTCTCGCATCAGAAACCTGAAGAGCTTGTGAAGCATCGGATCGACCCAAACCCTGCGAAGCGGAACCCTGGAGATTTCGCGCTCTGGAAGAAGAACAAGCCCGGTGAACCCGCGTGGGAGAGCCCATGGGGCCCAGGACGACCGGGATGGCACATCGAAGACACCGCCATCACCGTCAACTACCTCGGCAGCAGCTACGACATCCACGGAGGCGCGATCGAGCTGATCTTCCCCCACCACGAGGCAGAGATCGCCCAAGCCGAAGCCGCCACAGGCGTCAAACCCCTCGTCAACTTCTGGGTACACACCGGGGTACTCACCATCAAAGGGCAGAAGATGTCCAAATCGCTGAAGAACTACGTCTCGATCAAAGACGCTCTCGAGAAGTATCCCGCCGAAGTCCTCAGACTCTTCTTCGCCCTCAGCCACTACCGAAGCCCTGTCGACTACGATGAGGAAAAACTCGACCAGGCCACCGAGAACGTCAAGAGCCTGAACAGAACCTACCAGGAAATGAATGAGAGACTGGCGAGCGCAAAGACAGAGAAAGCCTCCGAGGACGAGAACTTCACAAAACGCGTGGACGAGCTCCTCTCCACGTTCCACTCTGCCATGGACGAGGACTTCAACACCCCACAGGCGATCGCGACGCTGATGGAGCTGCTGAAACACGCCAACCAGCATCTTTCCCGCCCTTTGTCGAAGGAGGCTCTGAACAAGGCGCTCTACGCCTTCGAGACTGTCGACTCCGTCTTCGGCTTCCTCAAGAAAGTGGAGAAGGCAGAGGACATCGCCCCAAGGGTCATCGACATACTTGTTGACATCCGCGAAGAGCTGAGAAAGAAGAAAGAGTTTGCCCTCTCGGACAGCATACGCCAGAGACTCGCCACCATCGGCGTCTTGATAGAAGACTCCCCGCGAAAAGTGAAGTGGCGGTTCGCGTAGAACCCTCTCGGCACATGAACGGCATGCTCTGTGGGAAAGAGGCGCCGCAGGTGTAGGCGAAGGGCGTATAGGCTCCGAAGGGGCCGCCGCGATCACGCCGAGAAGTCGAATCTCCACGGTGTCGCTCTATTTCGGGCTAACCTTGATGGGGGCGGCGGTCCTCCTGTCCGCGCATATCGTTACTGTTCCTTTTGGGTTGGGGTGCTCCTGAACGAATGTGACGGGGCGGTCGAGAGTGGGAGGGTGCATACACGCTATTCTGAATGAGGCGAGTTGCCAGTTCAGGTCTCCGCCGTCGCAGTAGAGCTCTATGGTCTTGGCCTCTAGGATCGGCTTCATGCCGATGGTCACCGCCATGGGGGGGAGGCCGTAGGGGTTGCCGCCGATCCCGCAGAGGCTGTTGATGACGAAGGTGTCGGTGTTGAGGAAGACGACGCGCGTCTTGGAGTTCTTGAACTCCTCCGGCGTCAGCCGGGTGTAGTAGGTGTCGACCGGCTCGTTGAAGGCGATGTGGCCGTGGTATCCGATGCCTCCGTAGGCGGTGTCGATGCCGCCGAGCTCTTGGATCTTGTCGTCGACGGCGTCGGGGTTGAAGGGGTCCGGGAACCATGTCTGC
>CAYSNV010000030.1:0-8757 GCA_964432545.1 uncultured Candidatus Bathyarchaeia archaeon
TCTGGGGTCTTGGTGGATGTCGACGAGGAGGACGCGGGGGTCGCGGTAGAATACATCGGCCGTGCCGTCTCCGGTATGGACGTCGGTGTCGAGGACGAGGACTTTGTTCATATGATGTCGTTCGAGAAGACTCTTCACGGCAATCGCAACGTCATTGTAGATGCAGAAGCCCGCCTCCTTATGAGGCCGAGCGTGGTGGAGGCCGCCGCCGATTCCAATCCCGATCTTGTAGCGCCCATTCGCAACCAAAGAGCTGGCTGTCAGCGAGGAGCCGACGACGAGCCGTGCAGCTTCCTCCAGCCCGGGGTGGAGAGGCGTATCGGTGTCGAAGATAGAGCTGGTTTTGCATCCTTCAATTATTCGCTGGATGTAGCTTGGGGTGTGAACGAGAAGGAGATCCTCTTCATGGGCGGGCTGAGGTCGTACTATGTCGAATAGGCTCGAATCGGCAAAAGCATGGCTGAAAAGGGTGAAGAAGTCTTTGTACCTGTCGCCTCGGAAGGGGTGCCCCGGCCCGAAGTCGTACCGCTGCAAAGCTTCGTCGTACACGAGCGCCGCTTTCATGGTCTATATTTGGCGGTGACGTTCCGTTATTAACATATTCCTCTAAGTTCTTCCCGGAGCCTTCAGTCTAAGCCTGCGTCTTCCGGTGAATCACCATCCGATACCATTCAAGATCCTCCTCTCTCGAGAATCGGGCGCCGCAGCTACATTTGAATTCTTTAGATGTTCTGTCCGGCTCTTCATGGCGCGCGCTTCATCTTACAGCATTTCGGAAAAAAGTTACACACCACCATCGTTAGACTCACACCCCGACGATTCAAAATCTAAACTGGCTCCCAGAATTTGAAAGGAAGGGGATCTTTATTTTCTATCTCGGCAGGATTGTCCAAGTCACTTAACATGATCCCTGCCTCACCATGGGAGCAAAGGGATGCCTCGATGTCTGCGCAGGCTTACAGAAGACCCAGTTATCACCGTTCGATATGATCCTTAAATCAAGGCATGACCCATTAACTCTTGGTAGTGGAACTTTCCAACTCCGGCCATATTATATCCCGTTGTTCTCCATATGCCGATTCCCCCCCACTACCACAACCGCTCAACAGTATCCTATGCAACAACACCCAACAACCTTCCACTATTCATCTTGAAAAGCTCACCACCAGCCAAGAGGAAACCCAAAACCCCTCGAAAAACCGGGTTTCGTGTTTCTCTTTCGTGTTTTCCTATTTGAGGCTGGATTTGACGGCGTCAAGCGCACGCGGGACTGGGGAGGATTCCTTATATCGTGACCCTCTCTCTTGAATGGGGGAGACCGTGCATTCTGGAGATAGAGATCTTCATCTTCTTCCGCTCTTCCACGATGTCGACTTGACCTTCGAAAACGCTGAGAATGGCGTTAAGGTCCTCCCTAGAATGCATCCGCGGATTCGCTAACGCTAGGATTATTCCCCACTTCCTCAACCTGGGAATGAGTTCTTGAAGCCACGACCTCGTAGTCACCCCTTTGCGATGCAGAAGAACATCGTCGATCACGTCCAGGCAGATTCGAGGAGGAGGGAGGGCCCCGGAGGGAAGGCGCCCCATCAGGTTCGCGAGCGCGATGTTCAGCTCGGTGACATTTTCTGCGCCCCTGACTGTCGCCACGTTCGGTGATGACGGAACGATCTCGGCGGCTCGGGGATTGCAGGCGACCACGTAGAGGTGAGGGTCCTCCAGAAGAGGAGCTACTCGGTCAGCAGTATCGGCGACGTAGATGCATGGACCGCCACCCTTCAAGCCCTCCTTAAGATATCCGATGATGATCTCGTCTTTCGGGTCGCACGGAGGGGAGAGGAGAAGGAGAGAGTAACCCGCAGGGACACCTCCATCGGAAAGCCTGTCGAGGACCCCGTATCCTATCGGGTACCTTGTAATGAAGCGTTCTTTGACCTTCCTCCTGATGCGGAGAATCCCAACCCCTGCGGCGGCCAACAGAACTACGATCGCAACATACCAGTACGCGGAGAGACGCCGAGCCGCTTCACCCTTTGCCGACGTGACCGCGAGTGTAGAGGGCGGAATGGCGGTGGTGAGGGGCCCTGTAGGCTTCTCTTCGGTTCTTGGTTCAGTCTTGACTTCGGGCACGATAGAGGGCCAGAAGAGGTAGAGGTATCCCTTTTCATCTCCGGCAGCGACTGAGTATCCGTCTGCCGAGAGGCCAACACTGGTGATTCTGGAGTCGGTAGGGTAGAACCACAGATAACTGTTGTTGTGGAACGCTCTGTCGAAGAGGTAGACGCCTCTCTCGCATCCTGCGGCAAGCAGTCCGCCGTCTTCGGACAGGGAGACCATCGTTGCGCCTGCCCCGATAGAGTACATCCACCGATATGTGTTGCCGCTGTATTTACTATCGAAGAAGTAGATGTGTCCTTTGGAGTCTCCCCCAGAGGCATAGCCTCCGTCGGAGGAGAGAGCGACAGAGGTGACTTGAGAGTCTGTCTTGTGCCTCCATGTGTACGTATCTGGAGTCATCCTCCTGTTCAGATAGTATATGTAACCGTCCAAACTTCCAGCGATTAGGGAGGAGCCGTCTTCTGAGATGGAGGTGGAGATGATGGGCCCTTCCGTCTTGAACCGAGAGAGGAACGTGTGACCCGTATGCCCCCTGTCAAAGAGGTAGAGACAGCCATCGTCGCTTCCGGCAGCGACGAAACATCCATCTCCCGAAACGTCTATGGCCCTGACGCGATCCTCGGCCTTGTACATCCAAAGGACGTCAGAGGAGGTGCGGTCGACAAAACAGACGCCGTGGTCGTAGCACCCCGCCACAATGTAGTTCCCCTCTATCGATATAGCTAGGCTCAGGATCGATCCGCCGAGCGCCCGACGCCACACATACGAGTTGCCGCTGAAGTCTCTGTCAAAGAGGTAGACGAACCCGTTGTCCCCTCCCGCTACAACATATGACCCGTCGTAAGAGATGGAAACGGCGTTGATCCTCCTCCAGATAGTGTACTTCCAAATTTCCCTGCTGGTCGCCCTGTCGAAATAGTAGATAACGCCGTCTTTGGTCGCGACGACGACGTTCCTTCCGTCGGCGGAGACTGCGAGAGAGGTCACGGATGCTACCACCGAGTGCATCCCGGCCAGAGGCTGGGCAGCCGAAGGTACGAGAGCGAGCACGGTGATTACGGTTAAGATGAATGCCACCCAGCTTCGGTCGCAGCCCACTCCTGCACACCTTCCTAGCCAAAAGACCTCATGATCTAGCGGGTTGACCGCGGTTCAGTCATAAGGGGGTCTTTCGATACGCTCGCAGATGATAGCGGTCTTGCCTTCGAGGGTCTTTGCGGATCTCGACCTTCGCGCCTGCTTCAAGTCCGCTCCACCGAATGAAATAGTGCTCATGGGGCAGATCGGGGCCCCGACAGGCACATGGGCGACTCTCGACTCTCACCCTTCCATCCCGATCCTCCTCAACAAGGTAGAAAGGCGTTCCAAGAGGAGGGAAAAAGGGAAGCCTGTTCTTCAGAATCATGATGTAGCCTTCTCTCGCTTCCTCGCCGGAAACCCGTCTCGAGTAGGCCCGTCCGCTAACCGCAGTCAACCCCTGACTCCACAGTCTCCGAATCACAATCGGGGGATAAAAATGCTCGGTAAGAGGCGGGATCAGCAGGTCCTTGGCATGCCTCGGGCAAGAAGCTCTGCATACTCTCTGCAATGTAACCCTAGCCCGTTAGCCGTAGTTCGAGGCGTTGGCGTCACCGACCTTACATAGGATCGAAATGATAATACCTGAGCCAAACGATCTAAGTTGATTGAGGAGTCCGTCGACGGGTCGAAGACAATGAAGTTCGGTTGTCAAATAATAGCGTACGGAGATGTGGATCTGGCGGTTCAACACGCGTGTCTGGCAGAGAAATCAGGATTCGACGTGGTAAGCTTGCCAGATCACCTCTTCCACCCAATAGATGAAAGATTCATGAAGGGCGCCCCTTGGGACGTCTACGTAACCCTTGGGGCGATAGGTGTGAGAACGAGGCGCGTCAGACTGATGCCCGCGGTATCAGATATCCTAAGAAGGCATCCTGCCACTGTTCTACATGCGATCACCACCCTAGATCATCTCACAGGTGGAAGGGCGATCTTGGGTCTGGGGGCGGGCGAGGCTCTCAATCTAGAACCGATACCTGACGTGAAATGGGATAAGCCCGTTACGAGGCTGGAAGAAGCTCTCGAGTTGATTCAGCGTCTAGAGTCATCTAAAAAGGAGGAGCCAGCGAACTTCGAAGGAGACTTCTTCAAACTGAGGAACGCCTACCTAGGTTTCAAACCTGTTAAGGCGAAGCCGATCTACGTTGGAGGCTACGGCCCTAAGATAAAAAAGCTCATTGCCAAGTTCAACTGTTGTTGGCTTCCCTGGCTTGAAACTCCCGGGACCTATCGGAGGGGCCTAAGGGAAACTGAAGGCTACGCAAAAGAGGCTGGCGAGACAGCCCTCCGAGAGCACGGCCTCATCACCATGACTTCTGTACTAAAGGATGGTGAAAAGGCAAGGGAAGCTATAGCCTTCCGCGTGAAGGTAATCTTAAGCCTGCGAACGAGTCTGTTGCGAGGGCTTGGATATCACAGCCTTGCCCACCGAGCAGTAGACATGTGGAAGGCCGGGCTTGGCAGCGATCAGTTGAACGAAATCTATTCGCTCGCTAGATCAATTCCAGATGAGGCTGTCGAAAAGACCTCGATAGCCGGAACACCCGATGAATGCATTGACCGTATCGAGGAGTTCGAAAAGGCAGGTGTCAGACTCCTCATAGTGACCCCGCCAGTACCCCAGTTCAAAGAGTCAATGCAGCTCTACAAGAGGCATATACTCCCACATTTCCGTCCCAGAGGCTGCGACGATGGCTAATCTCATGCTCGTCGTATTCTGACTACCTCATCATCATCCACTCGGACTTGAATAAGGCGTTTGCGCTCTTGACGGCTGTAGGGGAGGATTTAATTCACTCTTTGATCTTCATATCGGCTGAGGGTTCTCACGGAAAAGGACCTTACGAATCGTTCACAGCTCTCATATGTCGTCCGATCTAGGGCGTGGAAGGTCAAATACGTGGCTAGACTGACTTTCTTCGGCGGAGTTGGAGAGGTGGGGGGTAACAAGATCCTTGTCGAGGACAAGGAGACAAAAGTACTCCTCGATTTTGGGATGAGTTTCGCCGAGAGAGATCGGTTCTACTCTGACCCGTGGCTCTCCCCGCGAAACGAGCGCGACCTCCTCGAGTTCGGCATACTTCCCCAGATAGAGGGGGCCTACATCTTTGATCAGAGAGAACCGGCGATTGAGGGAGTCCTGCTCTCTCACTCTCACCTTGATCACTCACGGCACATTTCGTTTCTCAAAGAGGGGACACATATTCACCTAGGGGAAGCAACCTCAAACATCATCCATGCCCTCAACAGCATCTCCAAGAAGGGGTTTGAGACAGATGTCTCTCACCTGCAATTTGCCACGTTCAGAACCGGTGACAAGATTAAGGTGGGTTCGTTCGAGATTGAACCTGTCCATGTTGACCACTCGGTCCCAGGATCTTACGGCTATATAATCCACACGAGCGACGGCAGCATAGCCTACACGGGAGATCTTCGGACACACGGCCCCCGACCTGATCTAACAAGGGAGTTCGTAGAACGGGCGGCTGCCTCGGAGCCTGTGGCGATGATCTCAGAGGGCACCAACTTTGGAGGAGCGGTGATCTCCAGCGAGCCTCAAGTCAGGAAAGAGATAGACAGCATCGTCTCCTCGGTCGATAAGGTTGTCTTGGCCAGCTTTTCCTATGGGGACATTGACAGGCTGAGGACGTTCTACCAGGTGGCGAAAGAGAATTCTCGCTACTTGGCGATATCGCTTAAGCAGGCCTATTTGCTGAAGAGCCTCTCACGGGACCCACACTTGGACATCCCGGCATTGGACGATCCTGCCCTCCTGATTTTCCGGAGAGCTAAGAAGCACTACTACGAGTGGGAGCAGGAGCTTCTCCGTTCCCCTAACATCTGCACCGCGACGGAGATCCGCGCCCTCCAAGAGAAGGTCATCCTCGTCTGCTCTTTCCTAGATTTCAAGGAGCTCATCGATATACGCCCTGAGCCGGGAAGCACCTTCATCCTTTCCCAGAGCGAACCATTCAACGAGGAGATGGAGATCGAGTATCAGCGGCTGATGAACTGGCTGGACCACTTCGGCCTCCCCATGTATCACGCACACTGCTCGGGACACGTTACGCCCAACGAGCTGAAAAGAGCGGTCGAAACGATCAAGCCCAGACAACTATTCCCCGTCCACACCGAGCATCCGAACCTCTTCGCAAAGTTCTTGTCGAAAACAACTGATGTGAGGGCCCCCCAGAAGAATGTGGTGTACAGAATATAGCCGGTAGGGCTTTCGCCTCACCCCTTTTTCAACGCTAGATCAATTACGGTCACAAATGATTCGGGGGCTATGCCGACCAGTGTGCACCTTGACCTCTCGAAGAAGCCCACGATCTCTTGCTCGAGGATCTTCATGTCGGCAGTTTTGCCCTCCAGCGCGGACTCGAGGTCTTTCAGGGCTTCTTCAGGGTGGAGGAAGAAGTCGCCGGTGAACCTGATGTCACGAATGTTTGAGTCATCTATGTTGAATCTCACGCGCAGGAGTTTTCCCTGGGGAACTTTCAGCTCGGCGTGCACAGGCCTTACCTCCTATGGTTCCAGTCTTGCGAACGGTACTTGGCTTCTTCAAGACTTCTGGCGACGGATTCTTCGGAGTCGGTGAGTGAGCCCTGATAAGTTTCGATACTCAATGCGTCTTCAAACCCTTTCCGCACTCTCTCTGCAACGTCCTCGAAAGGTGGTGAGCTGCCCAGTTCCCTCTTGACCGAGGTAACCCGTTCCTCAACAGCTTTGATCATCTTGTCGCTGATCTTCTCCTTCGGGACCTTGAGGGCCCTGAACATGGTGGAGATGTCGAGATCGAGCAAGATGGTGCCGTGCTGAAGAATCACACCTTGTCGACGTGTCTGAGCGTTCCCGGAGATCTTCCTCCCATTCACTAGGATGTCGTTGATCGGCCTAAACTCGGCGGTCAAGCCGAACGACCTGAGACCTCCAACGATTCCTTCGCACAGAACCGGGTAGGAGGCGAGTATGTCGCTGGGTATGCGAGAATCCCTTTCGCGCAGGATTACGCTGTAGGTCACTTCACCCTTGAAGTCGTGGTAGACCGCGCCGCCGCCGGTGATTCGCCGCACGATGCCGATCCCAGACTGGCCGCAGTAGTCAACATCAACCTCCTCTTGGAGGCTTTGGAAGTACCCGATCGAGACGGCAGAGGGATGCCATCGATAGAACCGAATCGTATTAGGCGCTTTTCCGCTGCTGACGTGCCTCAAGACCGCCTCATCGATCGCCATGTTCCGGTGAGCGCTGTGAGCCTCTAGGCTGAGCGCTCTCCATCGATCCATGCTGGTTGCCGCCATACGGAATGGGAGAATTTAGTCTTGTTAAAGAAAAGGCGTTCCTTAAGAATGTTTATCCAAAAGGATGAAGGTCCGCGTTTATCAAATCCTTTTCTCCAGTTGTAGATGCTCACTCCCGCGTCAGAAGATGGTTACGCGACGCCTCCGGAGTGACTTAGAAAATCCTAAAGTAACTGCATCTCCTACACTTCGCAAGGAGATCTTGGCGTGGAGAGCCGCTCGATAAAGCTCTACGTATTTATGATCCATCAGGATGATCCGAAGAAATGTACAGCGAGCAAGCTGGTTCGCTTCAAGCTGGCGCAGCCGATCAAGAGGATGCGCCAGATTCCGCCGTCGGCGGTTGTCCTGAACCCGTACTCGAAACAGCTCCTTACACCGCTCGACAGGGATCTTGTAAGCCGTTTTGGGCTGGTGGCCGTCGACTGTTCGTGGGAGAGAGCGGATGCCGTCTTCGCATCCAGGATGAGGGGGCTTCACCGAAGGCTCCCATCGCTTCTGCCTGGCAACCCTGTCAGCTACGGGAGGCTGTCGCGTCTCAGCTCGCTAGAGGCATTTGCTGCGGCTCTATACATCGTCTCGTGTAGCAATCAAGCAGACAGCTTGCTGTCACTCTACAAGTGGGGCAGCACTTTTCAGACGTTGAATGCTGAGCCTCTCGAGGGATACAGGAGGAGTGGTTCAGAGGAGGAGGCGCTGAAGGTTGAAAGTGAGTTCTTCGCTTGAAAGTGGTTGGATGTCATGATGACCCGCTTCCTGAATGAGAGGGGTTCCCTCCTTCCCGACGATGATGAAGCTTCTCTTCGCTGAGAATCCAGCCCCTTCTCCGTACTTAGAAGAGCTGCGCACCTGAAGGGGGGAGGCCGCTGTTTGACCCCTCCCCGGGGTCTTCTGGCGAATCGGCTGACATTCCAGCTCCTACCCCTCAGGCAGAAGCAAGCCCACCTAGTGGAAAGGAACCAAGATTAGGACTAATTTGATCAGCAGGTCAAGGCAAATTCCTACTCTAATCCGATACGACCTGACGCCAGTCGCATTACACTGTAACGCGATGTACTAACCCCCTCTGAAGTTCCAAGAAAGCGAGAAAACCGAGGATTAGGATCAACTATCGAGATGAACAAATAAGCCAAGACCCAAGGCGCTGGGTCATGTGTTTATAGAGAATAGACCTATTTATGGGTGGGGGGGAAGAGGACCCCGGGGCTTGCCCCTGGCGGTGAATTCGCGCGCGCTGCCAGACAAAGATACGCCTCGG
>CAYSNV010000031.1:0-8550 GCA_964432545.1 uncultured Candidatus Bathyarchaeia archaeon
GGCAGATCGCTCCTCTTCAACGGGCACGTCGACACGGTCCCTGCCGGGAGGCTGGGTGCATGGGAACATGATCCTTGGAAAGGCGTCGCCACTGGGGGGAGGATCCACGGCCTCGGCTCAGTCGACATGAAAGGGGGCATAGCCGCATTTCTGTCGGCGATCGAGATCGCCTTGACGATGACGGATACCGATGCGAGGGGAGACATCCTTGTCGCGCTCGTATCCGACGAGGAGATGGCGGGAACCGGAACGCGTGAATGTCTCAAGAAGGGCTACACGGCTGACGCCGCCGTCTTCGCTGAGCCAACCAACATGAGGATCGTCACTTGCGAGCCCGGACTGATCCACTTAAGGATCGAAGTCTACGGACGAAGCGCCCACTCCTCGACTAGGTATCAGTCGATCCACGCCGGCGGGAAGGGATACGGCGTAAACGCGATCGAGAAAACGGTTAAGATCATTGAAGCGATCGCAGAGCTTGAGCGTCAGTGGGCCAACCTCAAGGCATATCCGCCGCTGCCAAGCGGGCTCAACTACATCCACCCCGGCATTATCGTCGGGGGGCCTGGGGGTGGCAAAGATGGCAAGCTCACCAAGCCTCCTGGAAACCCGGGAACGTTCCCCGACTACTGCTCCATCGAATATGAGCTGAAATTCTATCCCAATGAAGATGTCACAAAGCTCGAAAGGGAGTTTGAACGTTACCTCAGCGACTTCTGCAAGCTTGACCCATGGCTTAAGACTCATCCTCCCAAGGTGACTTGGGGAGTCAGGGACATCTTCTTTCCCCCCGCGCAGACCCCGCTTCGTCATCCGCTCGTTAAGGCTATGTCAGAGGCGCATCAGGCTTTCGGAAGAGCTGCTGAAACTGCAGGATACGTTGCCGTTACAGACATGTGTTGGTACTCGTCAAAGAGAGTCCCCTCCGTCATCTACGGCCCCGGCGAGATCCATCTCGCCCACAGCGTGAACGAATCCCTCCCCATCGACGACCTGCTCTACGCGACACAGGTCTATGCCCGGACGATCCTAGACTGGTGTGCGTAAGCCCCCATAGGATTTTAAACGTAGCCCTCTATCTGTAGGCAGGGGAGAGTATGATGAAGGAGTTGCGTCAAAAGAGGTTTCACTACCTCTACAGTCCGCGAATTCCTCCGGAGGTAGTGCTGAACCCAGGAGAACGGGTCCTTGTAGAAACCCAGGACTGCATCAACAACATGGAGACCACCGAGGATGGGCCATTTCCTCCTCCGCCCCACACGCCTCTCAGCGGACCTATCTGCGTAAGAGGATGCTCTCCAGGAGACACTCTCGAGGTAATCATCAACGACATCAAGATCACCCGAGGCAAGGGCTGGATGGGGCAAACAGGCGAGTGGGGCACATGCATGTCAGGATCAGAGACCACACCCATCCTCAACGACCCGATCCCCACGCGGATGAAGATATGCGAGATCAAGGGCAACATAGTTTACTTCCCCACTGTCGATGGAAGAAAGATCGCCCTCCCGACCAAGCCGATGATCGGCTCCATAGGGGTAGCTCCAGAAGTGGAAGTCCAGAGTTTCATGCCAGGGAGGTTTGGGGGAAATCTCGACTGCCCTGACGTGTGCAAAGGCAGCCGCCTCTACCTCCCCGTATTCGTCGAGGGCGGCCTCCTCTCCCTAGGAGACGTGCACGCCATCCAAGGAGATGGCGAAAGCAGCAGCCCGGTAGAAGTCTCCTCGGCAACATCTCTCACTCTAAATGTCGTGAGAGGAAAGACTATCAAGTGGCCCCGTATCGAAACCCCCGACTACATCGAAACCATCGGCGTCACCAAGCCTATCGACGACGCCTTCAAGATCGCCTTCACGGAGATGGTCAAGTGGCTCGTTGAGGACTACGGGTTTGAGAAATGGGACGCCAACCTGTTCATGGGGCTGACAGATCAGGTTCAGCTGAACCAGAGCGCAAACCCGCTCTACTCGCTCTCGGTGAAGATTCCTAAGAGGCTACTCGCGCAACTCCCGCAGGAGCGTCGGAGACAGAGCGACTGAGCGGATAGATCGCAGCAGAATTCTGGGCGCTACCAGAGCAGCATTCCTCAACGAGGACCGTGCCTGCGTTCTGAACGATAAGCAACAGCGGGCTTCCCGCCCAAAGCATTGGCAAAAGAACCCGGCATAATATCTGTGAAGGGGTGATGTAACTGCTACATAAAACAATACCGTTTTATACATCTTATACTAAACAATACATTGATAGGGATGCGGGAGGAGAAACTCTACTCCGCTGGCAGGGCTGCCAAGCTGCTTGGCATCCACTTCAACACGATGAAAAAATGGATCTACGCTGGCAAGGTCAAAGCGATAAAAACTCTTGGTGGGCAGTACCGTATCCCAGAAAGCGAGATCCGCAGACTGTTAGGGATGCCAGCACCAAAAAATCGGGCCATCATTTACGCACGAGTTTCGTCGGCAGATCAAAAAGAAGATCTAAAACGCCAACTGGAGATGCTTCGGGGACATGCGAGGAGCAAGGAGTACAAGATCATCGCGACTTTCGAGGACGCTGCGAGCGGGATGAAAGATGACCGGAGGGGGTTGAAAAAAGTGTTCGATGCATTCCGCGCTGGACAAGCCGATGTGGTAGTTGTAGCATGGAAAGACCGCCTCACCCGCTTCGGGTTCGGATATCTGGAGGACCATGCCAAGGACCTTGGCGCTAGGATTGAAGTTGTAAACGAGCAGGGGGAGAAAGCACCGCAGGAGGAACTCGTAGGAGACCTGCTCGCGATAGTTACATCATTTGCCGGCAGGCTCTACGGGATGCGCTCGAACAAGACAAAAAAGGTTGTGGAGGTGGTGAGGCGTGCAGTCCGTTAGCTCCGCTAGGTTCGTGACCCCACATCTGACTGAGCGAAAACGAGAGTTGCTGGATGGGTTGTTCGATCAGTTTGCGGCGAGCGTGAACTTCTGCATTCAGAGATGTCTTGAGCATAAGGTCACTTCTCGCGCCTCGTTGCATCATGTTGCATACGAGGAGTGGAAGTCGAAGTTCGATCTGGCTACACACTGGTTCCACTCGGCCGGACAGGTGGCGACTCAGACCCTCCGATCATGGCGGAAGCTATGCCGTCAGGGGCAGGTCGACCCAAACAAACCGCCGGTTTATAGATCGAGGACGATGCGTCTGGAGTTGTGGGACGATGGTAACGCCTCGGGCGTTTGCAGGTTCCAAGGCGACGCCGTTCAGATCCGCATCCGCCGTGGAGAGCACCTCTGGCTTCCCCTGATCACGACGGAACACCACGAGCTGATGTACCTCAAGGACTGGCGGGAGGGAAAGGCGAAAGTTGGCGAGATTACCGTCTCGGCCTTCGGAAAAAGGGCGAACGTTTTCGTGCCCTTCAAATACGAGGTTGAGGCCAAGCGGGTTGAGGGTGTCTGCGGCATCGACATCAACGAGCGGAGCGTCGATTTGACCATCCTGAAGCCGAACGAGCGGAAGCACATCACGCTCGACGTTTCGAGGCTCCCTGCCATAAGGCATGCCTCCCAGCTCAAGCGGAAGTCGATTCAGGAAAAACTCGATGTGCGACCGCAGCGACCAGTGCAGAAGCGGAGGCTTCGGGCGAAGTACTTGCGCAGGGAGTGCAACCGAACGAACCAGATGCTACACATCGCCAGCAAACAAATCGCCGAGATTGCCAACCGCGAGAACGTCGCCGTTGCGTTTGAAGGCATCAAAGGAATCCGTGACTCGATGCACTCGAAGCGGAGGTCGAAGAATGGTCAAGCCCTGCGGAAGGACATGCGGCGGAGGCTGAACCAGTGGCCCTTCCACAGGCTCCAAACGTTTGTGGACTACAAAGCGGCGCGATACGGATTGCCGACGGTGGAGGTCAGCAACTACCACAAGTCGAAGGACTGCCCGATATGTGGCCAATACAATAGGCCGAATGGGCACGCCTACAGGTGCAAAGGTTGCGGGTTTGAAGCGAGCCGACACCTCGTGGCGAGCTGGAACATAGCTAAAGATGGGGCGAGGCACGTCCCCGCCGACTGCTGGCAGATGCAGCGGGTAGCGGATGAGCTTGTAGCTCAGGCGAAACTGCCCGCGGAGCCAGAAAGATTCCCTGTACAGTTTAGTACGGGAATTTAGGACGGATACTCATATTAGGGGAGAGACCCTAACCGTGCTCTGGGGGAGAGGGATGCAGATATCCGCTGAGACGCGGGACGCTCTGAAGACGTTCGGGCTGACCGGGTATGAGATCCAGACATACGCCGCACTGTTGGAGCGTGGCCGACTCACCGCCAGCGAGGTGAGCGAGGCGTCGGAGGTTCCCTACTCCAAGATCTACGAGGTCCTCGGAAGCCTGGAGAGGAAGGGGTGGGTTGAAACTGAGCTGGGAAGGCCAAATGCCTACTACGCGAAACCGCCGGTTGAGGCGGTGGAGACCTCAAAGCTCATGATGGAGAACCTCTTCAAAGTCGGGGAGAAGCGGGTCACGGAGGATCTGCAGCCGATCTACGAGGGTAGGGAGAACCGTGAAAGACCTGACATCTGGATAGTGAGGGGAGAATTCAACATTCTGGCAAGGATCGGCGAGGTCTGTTCACGGGCGCAAGAAGAACTCTTGGTCGCCATTCCTTTTCTCTCCGAGGCTCTGCTAAAGGTCTTCGAGCCTACCTTCGGGGAGGTAAAGCAGCGCGGAGTTCCAGTTCACCTGCTGGCGATCAGAGGCACGGACAGAGCGTCGATCGAGGAATTGAAGAGGTTCGGGCGAGTCCGCCTTCGAGATCAGATGTTTGGAGGAGGCGTCGTCTCGGACTCGAAGGAAGTACTCCTTACCCTCGGAGGAGAAAAGGATCAAAGTTCCGCGCTGGCGATCTGGAGCAACCATCTCAGCCTTGCAAAGTTCGCCAAAAACTACTTTGAATATCTATGGCGGGAAGGAGAGGAATGCGATAAACTACGAAATCCTTAAGTATGACGGCCTTCCTTATCCTTCGTAGATAGTCTTGACCAACAGCGTCTCCTTGTTTGCACAGTCTCGCCCGCGTGATGGTAGCGGCGCCTTTCTTCCGACGGTAAAGGTGTATGACCGGCTGCTGGAGTACGAGTCTGTCCGGTCCTGGATAGACAACTACACCGCTCCTATGACCCGCCGCAACTATTTGACCGCCCTCAACGTTATATGCCGGAGAGTGGGACTTAGCCCGGATCAGATCGTTCAGACTGCGAGAAGTAATGGGGACAAGGCGCCGCGTGAATTCAAGAATCAGGTGAAGGAGATCCTCCACGGGTATGTCCAGGAGGGAAAGCTCGGCGAGGCCAAGAAGATCTACGCGGCTTTACGGTCGTTTCTAACCGCCCACGAAGTCACGATCGTGTTTTCCCGGCAGGAGAAGGTTCACTACCGCCGCAAGAAGGTTGCTGATGAGAAGGTGCCGGTCAGACAGGATGTCTACGCTCTGGTCGACGCCGTGGACAGGGTGAAAGGCTGGCACGACCCCCTCAAGAAGCTGCGGGCGAAGGCGATGATCCTCTGCGCGTACCAGAGCGGCGTCAGACCAGGCTGCGTTGTTCGATGGACCTTCGGCCTTGTCAGAGAAAACCTCTTCCCGGAAGTGAAAGTGCCGGTGCCGTTGAGGATCACCGCCGACTTTGACTCCAAACTCGCCGGCTACGACCTGCCCTACTACTACACGTTTCTGGGCCGTGAAGCAGCTTTCGCCCTGAGGGAATACATCGAGGCTCGGATGAACCGCGGGGCAAGGCTGGATGACGGCTCGCCGATCTTCACGACCTTGGGAACCAACTCCAAGGATAAACCTGCCTCTTACGACAATTACTACCTAACCGTGAAACGCGTAGCCAAAACGGCTGGCATGTCCGCCGACAAGATCTGGCCCCACCTTCTTCGGAAAGCCTTCAAGAAGGTGCTTAACAGGGCCGAGATTGATGATGACACCCGTGAAGCCCTTATGGGTCATCGGCTGCCGGGCTCAAGGGAAAACTACTTTGACAGACATGACATTCCGGACGTGGCGGCCCGCTACATGCAGTGCAGCTTCGGCAAAGAAGACGCGCGGGATTTGATAGAAGACCAGAAGAGGATAGAAGCACTGGAGGAAGACAATAAAAGACTGAGAGAGCAGGTTAGGATCATTCTAGAAGCGGTTCCGACGCTTCAACGTGAAACGCTGAAAGAAAACATTAGAAACTTAGGCTACGACCCAGAGGAGATCATTAGGGGCGCCATCGACAACGACGTCTTGAAAGGAAAACGTAAACCTCTGGGAATGACTATGTTTGAAGACGGTAAGAGATTCTACAGGGTTATCATCAGTCCAGAAGAAGAAATTGAAATTCTGCAGCGATTCCTGAAAGGCAAACTGAAGTCTAGTCGACCCAAGATGAGGCAGCCGAGGCGCCATTATTCGGATTTATAGGTTTTGAGGAGCTTTAGTGCGCGCTGCCTGCCTATAACGGCGTTAACTTCAGATCCGATTTCTTTCCTCATCCTCCGAACACGGACTCTGTTTTTACTTTGATCTCCGGATGCTTCAGTAGATTTGCTCGAAAATATTCGTTTAGAAATATTCTCTAGACTGCTCAGCTCCTTCGAAATTGGTTTGGTGAAAAACAGGGGTTTGTTGTCTCTGGGATCTGTTAGATAACAAAATTCCAGCAAGATATGCGCGAGGGGGCGGAAGTATACGTCGATAATCGTATCCATGGTGTCACGCGCTTTCTCCTTGTTTTCAAGCTGGTTGTAACGCAATGATTCTCCTTCAACAGTCAAAGACTTGCGGATCATCATTGGAATGTATCCTACCAATTGCGAGAGTGTATTTGTCGTCTTAACTTGGATGTATTTGTCCAAGTTCTTTCTTGAAGCGTGTTTCTCTCTGAGCTCCTTAGCCATTTCCAACGGTTCGGTCGGTGATAGCCAACCCGGTATCAATGAAATGCCTAGGCGCATACTGACGGAAGGCGTTACTTGAGGCAAGTACAAAGATTCTATGATCTTTCGAGAATAGAAAACCCTAGGTGGATATGTGGAGGAGTCAACCCATCTGTTGACAAGTTTCTTCTTTTCAAGGTCTTTCAGATGGCTGGCCACCGTGGCGCTGCTAACACGCAACTTCTTAGCTTCTTCCATTATACCTGACCATTGGACCCTCGAGCCATCAGGGGGAATTAAGCCGAATATCAGTCCAGATGCCAGTCTTTTCCTTTCTTCCGCGCTTTCCTTAGTCCATTCTCGTGGCATAATCTATTCGAACCTCGTTTAGATAGCGCGCGCGCTGTTTATAAAGCTTTGCATCATTAAAGAAGGTTTATCTATCCGAAGCCATTCATATAAACTGCGTAGACGGAAAGCCTTTGAAAAGAAAAGCCGACTGTGATGGATGTATCGAGCCTCGCGCGTTAGGTCGAGTTTGGACAGACGGGCAAACTCCAGGAGACCCTGACAAGATTGCCAGCAGTGTTTGAGAGAAAGCTGTCGAACATTAACTTGGAGCCACTTAAGAGATTTGCTCTGGAAAAACTGGGCCGTGAATCGGCGCTGAGAGACATATTGTTGCAGGAGAAGGACGAAGTCTCGCCCGCTGAATTTCTCATCAAACTTGAGATTTGGCTTGCGCTTCTGAGGCGCCAAGAGTGGTGATGGAGCATGAGATTTGAAACTCGGCCCGAGCCCACAAAGCATTGGCTCAAACTCCGGTTGAAATGTCAGCACGCTATTCCCGACCAAGATGGGAAACTTATCTGCGTTTACTACCGCGAGGGTATCGGTTGGTGTGAACCGAAGAATTGTCCAAAAGCGTTGGCCATTGCTGAACGAAACAACAAGACAGAAAAAACGAGCGCGCGTATCACACGCTCTGCTGTCATTCCAGACCCAAAATATCGTAGCGTGATACCATGCGTAGTGAGGCTCATCTTCCCTCAGGTGGGTTTGACTTGAAACGCAGGGCGGCCGCCTATAGAACAAGGCAGAAAAAGCTCTGGCAGGCTGTTCAACGTCTTCTGGTTGAACACCGGCATCCCACAATGATCCTATGCTCAACATCATCTATTGAAGACGCGATAGAAGATGTAAAAAGAACTTCACTTCTGATGGCGACTGCGACGCAAGGGGGAGTGTGCAGGATAAAACAGTTCGGCGCGGCAGATTTTTCAGGCCCAGAGGGTTTTAGGCGCTACACTATTTATGAGGACTCAAGGGTGGACGAACTTCGCAGAAAATACGAGAATGAAGACGTCTATCTATCGGTTTTTAGCTATGAAAGTGAAGATTTCGACAACTGTCTCTTAGCCGGAAACTTCTATCTTGATCTGGATGACGCTAAAGACCCGTCTGCTGCTTTGGCCGAGACAAGGAAGATAATTGAGATCCTTAGAAAACTCCACATACCCGACGAGCACATCCGAGTCTACTTTAGCGGATGCAAAGGACTCCATCTAGAAGTTCCGATACAACTTTTCAACGGTACGCCTCAGAAGAACCTTAACCTGATTTGGAAAACGTTTGCCCAGATGATTGACGAA
>CAYSNV010000032.1:0-523 GCA_964432545.1 uncultured Candidatus Bathyarchaeia archaeon
GGGTCTGATCTTACGCGCCGCAATGCCCGGCGGGGTCATAACCAGATAGGACGGAATGGCGCGGCGTGGCTGTGGGACAAAATTAGTTTGTGTACAGGTTTAGTAGGTTGTGCCAGAGGTTTGTGCAGGTTAGGGCTGTGTCTATTCTGTCTTCTCGTTTCTGTGCCACTTTCCAGCCGAACCATCTCTTATCAGCTGAGAATCCTGACTCTGAATGGTTCCGTAAATAATACTGGCCAAGATATGGAAGAGTGTTTCAGACAAATTCAGCCATCGTGTCCTTCCATTTCCATGAGCCCCTCAATGTAGCGTTCTTTCTCGGGATAATGTAGACTTTGGCATCGCCGAATCTGTCAACGTAGGAGGGGAAACTGTAATATTTGTCAAGCCTTACGCTCTCCACATTTACGGCGCTGTCGCGGCACATCTCCATCGCTTTGTCGAAGGCTTCTTTTTCGCTTTTGAAGCTCGTCCCATAGGCCACATACATCTTCGATTTAAGGTCAAGCAGCCTGAAGGAGTA
>CAYSNV010000032.1:533-8499 GCA_964432545.1 uncultured Candidatus Bathyarchaeia archaeon
CGGCACCTCGTCTCCAAGCGACTCTTTGGCTTTGCTTTTCCTCTTAGCAGCTTCGGAAGCATAATGTTTACGCACCGTGAGCGAATAGCCTGTTCTGTCGCCGGAGGCATCAACATTTTCCACACGCTTCTTCCTTAAGAGGAGGATGTGTAGATTGTGAATTGCCATCTCAACCATGCTGTCAGAGTAGAGGCGTTCAACCGTCTTATAGCTTATATCAACCTCTGCGAGGAGCGTGAAAACGGCGAGCGTGAACGCCATTATCCTGTTGCTCTTCCCGCAAAGCTCCTTCAACAAGAGCAAGGTAACCTTCTGCTTAAGCGTAAGCTCAGGCCTTCTTCCTCTCCCGTCTCCTCGAAGAACCTGAAACGTGACCGCCTCTTCTATTAGCGGTTCAAGGTTTCTGATAGCTCCTTTTATCCGAGCCATCAGTTGCTGCTCGTAAGTCTGCCAGTCTCGCCTCTTCTCCTTCTTTGCCCCTTTATACTGGGCTAGGAGGAACGCGTCGATCTCCCCAAGCCTCTCCTGTATATCTCTGCTTCGCAACATAGTCCTCACGTAATATGGAGCGTAAAGTATTTACGTGTTTACATGTACATACTAAATTTATGAGAGAGATCAAAGCCGTCAAAGGCGGGAAGATAACCATCAAAGATGGCGTTGAAGAAATATATGAGAAAAGAGTCACACCATATGGAAACGGCGCCAAACTGGACGCTCCAAAAAGATACATAGGAAAAAGAGCATACATAATCATCCTAAAAGACTAAAAACACAACAACCCCCACCTAATTTTGTCCCACAGCCGCGCGGCGTGTCTACTTTATATATGCGGAGGGCGGACCTCTACACGTACGTGGCAGAGAATAGGACTTATTAGAATAAGGGGATGGCGAGATGAGCAAGCCTGTTGAGCTCGGGAGCATCAAGATCGGCCAGTATGTCGTAATCGATGAGGAGCCATGCCGAATAGTAGAGTACGAGAAGTCCAAGCCCGGGAAACATGGTGCTGCAAAGGCTCGCGTCGTGGCGATAAGCGCCTTCACCGGCCAGAAGAAGAGCATTGTCAGCCCGGTCGACGCCAAAGTGGAAGTCCCGCTGATCGACAAGAAAACGGCGCAGGTAATCTCCGTCACAGGCGACATCGTTCAGATCATGGATATGAGCGACTACAAGACTTTCGAGACGGAAATGCCAGCTGAGGAGGACGTCAAAGGCAAGCTGGCTCCCGGCGTTGAAGTCGAGTACTGGGAGATGTTAGGCAAAACTAAGATCGTCAGAGTCAAGTAACCACGCTCGATACTCCCTTTTCCTGATAGCGCGGCCCACCCGGTCTAGTTTTCCGCTTACACGCGTCGGGACGCAACCCTCAATACCTTGTGGCGTGGGATGTAGTCTGATGTCCTAAGCCTTCGTACCTGTAGGAGGAATCCTGCATAGCCAACACCTAATAGCCGCGATTCTATTAGAGTGAACGAGGCCGCCCGGCGCGCGAGGGTATAGGGGTCCTCCAATTTGAAGGTAGAAGAAGCAAAGCTGAAGCTGGACGACGTAGTCCTCCGGATGAGCGTCGTCGAGTTGGAGAATGCAGCCGTCATCTTCATTTCTGAAGGTTCTGAAAAGCTGGGGACCGTTGCGTTCTCGCTACCTCGGATGGGTGTTGAGGGCACAGGAGTATCCTCCGTTCTCATCGGAGGCAAATACCATCTCTCAAGCAGAGCGATCGCGGAACGTGCTGCCGCACGGTTTAAGAAGATGACGCTTGTCTCCGTCCACACGTCTCTACCCGAGTCCACCCTGTTGAAGGCTTCAATCCAGCTGCTTGACGAATTGAAGCCCTTGTAGCGCATCCAGAAAGATGAGGGGGAACCACAGCTTCGCCCGAGCACGGCCCCGTTACCTCCTGAAGCCCCAAAAAACTTATAGGGAAAATTCCGGAAAAACCTCATACGCCGAGCTGCGGTGCTGCTCCCATGACCGACAAGGAAACAACACCCAATGAAGAATCCGCCTCAAAACCACCCGAAGACGTGGAGCGCAGACATCCTAGAAAGGAGGCTGTGAAGGAGCTGAAAGAGAAGGCCACCTCTTTGGAGAAGGCCCTCGCCGAGGAGAAGAAGAGGTCCGAAGACTACTTCACGAAGCTGCAATATCTCCAAGCCGACTTCGACAATTACACAAAGAGGGTGAGGAAGGAAGTCCAAGACGAGATCAGACACGCCAAGGAGCGGCTAATCTTAGAGCTGCTAGGAGCGGTCGAGAGCATGGAAAAGGCCGTGGAGGCGGCGCAGCCTATGGACGACTCCCCCTTGAAGAGCGGCGTGGAGATGGTGCTGAAGGAGATCACTCAACTTCTACGGCAAGAAGGCTTGACGGAGATTAAGGCGGCGGGAGAGCTTTTCGACCCAAACCGACATGAAGCGATAGGACAGGTGGAGACGGAGGACGCACCTGAGGGTAAGGTTATTAGAGAGCTGAGGAAAGGATATATGCTGCACGAGAAAGTCTTAAGACCGAGCATGGTCGAAGTCGCTAAGAAGAGATCTTCTACTGATCATGTCACTGAAAACAGTGAAGAGGTGACTGAAGATGAGCGAGGTTAAGAGAGAGAAGATTGTTGGAATAGACCTAGGAACAAGCAACTCTGCGGCAGCTGTCATGGTGGGGGGAAAGCCCGTCATCATACCCAGCGCTGAAGGCATTTCAGTGGGGGGGAAGGCCTTCCCCTCGGTCGTAGCTTTCACCAAAGACGGACAGCTGCTGGTTGGTGAACCTGCACGACGACAGGCAGTCACCAATCCAGAAGGAACCGTTACGGCGATCAAGAGGAAGATGGGCACCGACTACAAGGTGAACATCTTTGGAAAAGAGTATTCTTCACAGCAGATCTCCGCATTCATCCTACAGAAGATCAAGAGAGACGTTGAAGCATTTCTTGGCGAGAAGATAGAGAAAGCGGTCATCACAGTTCCCGCATACTTCAATGACGATCAACGACAAGCGACGAAAGATGCAGGCACCATCGCCGGCTTAAAAGTGGCCAGAATCATCAATGAACCGACGGCCGCATCGCTTGCGTACGGCATCGACAAAGCCCAGAAAGAGCAAAAGATCATGGTCTTCGACTTCGGCGGCGGAACGCTGGATGTGACGATCTTGGAGTTCGGCGGAGGAGTCTTCGAGGTCAAGTCGACCAGCGGCGACACTCAGCTTGGCGGCACCGACATGGACAACGCCCTTACCAAGTACTTTGTCGAGCAGTTCAAGATGCAAAACGCCATCGACCTCTCCACCGACAAGGTCGCGATGCAACGCCTGAGAGAAGCCGGTGAAAAGGCGAAGATCGAGCTCTCCGCCGTCCTTTCGACGGAGGTCAACATTCCCTTCATCACCTCGGACGCATCCGGCCCCAAGCATTTTACTCACACCCTCACGCGGACGAAACTAGAGGAACTTGTCAAGCCCATCGTGGAGCGATGCCGCGGACCCATGATCCAGGCTCTACAGGATGCAAAGCTTGCGCCTAAAGACGTCGAGAAGATCATACAAGTCGGAGGACCGACACGTATGCCGATCGTCCAAGCCTTCGTCCAACAGATCATGGAGAAACCTCCTGAAAGAGGAGTGGACCCGATGGAATGCGTCGCGATTGGGGCGGCGATTCAGGGAGCAGTCATTGCAGGGGAGATCAAAGACATCGTCCTTCTCGACGTGACGCCCCTCTCCTTAGGAGTGGAGACTCTTGGCGGCGTGATGACCGGAATCATCGAACGCAACACGACTATACCGACGCGGCGGTCGCAGATCTTCACCACCGCCGCAGATTTCCAGACAAGCGTGACCATCCATGTTCTCCAAGGGGAAAGGCCGATGGCTGCCGACAACGTCTCGTTGGGCATGTTCAACCTCGTGGGAATCCCCCCCGCGCCTCGCGGCGTGCCACAGATAGAAGTTACCTTCGACATCGACGTTAACGGGATCCTGAACGCCTCTGCGAAGGACACCGGCACAGGGAAAGAACAGAGGATTACCATCACCGCCTCCAAGAAGCTCTCAAAAGAAGAGATCGAGAAGATGCTCAAGACCGCCGAACAGTTTGCTGAGCAGGATAGAGTGAAGAAGGAAGAGGCAGAGCTTCGCAACCAAGCTGACAACCTCATCTACACAGCCGAGAAGACGAAGGCCGATTTGAAAGACAAGATCGACGCAACCCAGCTGGGAAAGATCGACCAAGCCGTCAAGGAGTTGCGGGACGCCCTCGCCGGGAAAGATGTTGCGAAGATCAAGGCGGGCAACGAGAACCTCTCCAAGGTTCTTCAAGAGATCGGAGCCGCCCTTTATCAGAAGACGCAACAGCAGCAGCAACCTCCGCCGGGAGGAGAACAGCCTGGCCCAGGGCCCAAAAGCGGCGAGAAGGTAGTCGATGCTGACTACACGGTTGACGATAAGAAGCCTTGACCGTCCACTACCTCTCAGTTGACGCGGCATGGCTAAACGAGACTACTACGAGGTCTTGGGGATAAGTCGGAACGCGACAAAGGAAGAGATAAAGAACTCCTACCGGAAGCTAGCGCTGCAGTATCACCCCGACCGAAACAAGTCTCCGGACGCCGAGGAGAAGTTCAAAGAAATCTCCGAGGCGTACGCGGTCCTCTCCGACGATGAGAAGAAGCAGCAGTACGACTCGTTCGGCCACGAGGGAATCGGCGCCCGCTACAGCTACGACGACATCTTTAGAGGAGCGAACTTTGAGGATGTCTTCAGGGACCTCGGGTTCGGCTTCGGCGGGTTTGAAAGCATCTTCGAATCGTTTTTCGGGAGGCGGCCGTGGTACGAGCGCGGGGAGAGGAGAGGGGCGGACCTCCAGTACGACCTGGAGATAGCCCTCGAAGATGTCTACCGGGGAAGAAACGTCGAGATCGAAGTACCGCGTAGTGAGAGCTGCGACCTCTGCCATGGCAGCGGCGCCAAACCCGGAACCTCACCGCGGGAATGCCCGAAATGCCGCGGTTCAGGCCGAGTGGAGTTGACTAAGACAACTGGGTTCGCTAGGTTCGTCCAGATTATGCCCTGTGACAAGTGCCGAGGAAAGGGGACTGTCATCGACACGCCCTGTCCCCGCTGCGACGGGTCTCGCATAGTAAAGAGAACCCGGAAGATTACGGTGCGCATTCCTCCTGGTATCGAGGATGAGCAGAGTCTCAGGCTCAGGGGGGAGGGGGAGGCAGGCCAAGACGGCGGTCCTCTAGGCGACCTCTACGTGATCGTCCACGTGAAGCCTCACAAGATCTTTCGCCGTCGGGGTGACGCTATCCTGTATGAGACGCCGATCAACATTGTCCAGGCAACGCTGGGGACCGAAATCCCGGTTCCCGCCCTCAACGGCCAGGTAAAGATGAAGATCCCCGCGGGAACGCAGAGCGGAACCATCTTCAAGCTCAAGGGTAAAGGTCTCCCAAGCCTTGAAGGTGGGAGAGGGGACGAGCTTGTGAAGGTGAACGTGAAGATCCCCACGAGCTTGAGTTCGCGTCAGAGACAGCTCATGCAAGAATTATCCAAAGAGCTTGCATGAGGAGACCCAGTGCCAACCACTATACTGTGGAGGAATCTACCACTTCTGTCTAATTTCAGTGGACCAAACGTTCGGCTGGTTTTAGTCTTAAAGGGTGGTGGGCCTCCTCAGTAGATGCCGGTCGGAAAGGGGGGATGTTTGCCTTAGGCTATCTCCTTTGTCTCACGTTTGCTGAAGACAATGGCCGCGGCGATAATCGCGATCAGGACGACCGTCAGGGTCGCTGAGGTTACAAACTGGTCTTTAAGCTTGATGATGACAGGCACAAACAGGAGTGAGATCAGGTTAATGACCTTGATCATCGGGTTCAGCGCTGGTCCCGCGGTGTCTTTCAGAGGGTCGCCGACCGTGTCTCCGATGACGGATGCTTTGTGCTGTTCTGACCCCTTGCCACCGTAGAACCCGTCTTCGATCTTCTTCTTTGCGTTGTCCCACGCACCGCCTGAGTTCGCCATGAAGACGGCGAGGAGTTGCCCTGTGAGGATGACGCCCCCAAGAAAGCCTCCGAGGGCGTAAGCCTGGAGGAGTATGCCGACAGCTATCGGTGTCAGGATGGAGAGTATCGCGAGGCTGGCGAGCTCGCGCTGCGCCGCGGAGGTGCACAGCTTTACGACTTTCGCGTAATCCGGCGTCCTCTTTCCCTCCATGACGCCAGGTATCCTAAATTGCGCCCGCACCTCCTCGATGATCTTCCCCGCAGCCCTGCTGACAGCTCTGATGTTTATGGAGCTGAAAAGAAAGGGAAGCGCTCCACCGATGAGAAGCCCAACGAAGACAATAGGATCAGCGATGTCGAGGGAGACGGATTGCAGGCCAAGAGTGGTCGCTATCGTCTCGGAGTACGCGGCGAACAGTGATACTGCCGCTAGGACGGCTGACGCTATGGCGATGGCTTTGGTTACTGCTTTGGTGGTGTTCCCCGAGGCGTCGAGATCTGCCATGATCTGGCGCGCTTCTTTTTCAAGTCCCGCCATCTCCCCAATGCCATTGGCGTTGTCGACGATGGGTCCAAACGTGTCCATGGAAACGTTATTGCCTGTGTGGGTGAGCATGCCTATGCCTGCCAGAGCGACGCCGTACATGGCGAATATTACTCCGGACCCTGTAAAGAAGAGGACGGAGGCGACTATCGAGACCGCGATGACGAGAAGAGTCCACACCGTGCTCTCAAACCCTAACGCGAGACCTGACAGGATGACGGTTGCAGCCCCCGTCTTGCTTGTCACGGCGACTTGGTCAACCGGCTTCTTCAGGGGGCTCGTAAAGTGGTTCGCCAGCTTGTTGAAGCTGATGGCCAACACGATGCCTGCAGTGGTGGCGAGGAAGACCCTGTAGTCGTGGACGTAGAACAACGAGAGAGCGAGGAAGCTTGCGCTAGAGATGATTGAGGAGAGATCATAGGAGAGGTCCATCGCCTTGAAAGCGTCTCCTTTGGTCATGTTCTCGGGCCAGAGTGAGACCGCATACGTTCCGATGATCGTGCTGATCACGCCGATCGCTCTCGCGAGGAGCGGGAAGACGATCCACTTGAAGTCGAATGGCTTGATCGCCAAGCCAAGTATTAGCGCCGACACCATCGTGACCTCGTAGGACTCGAAGATGTCAGCAGCCATACCGGCGCAGTCACCGACGTTGTCTCCCACAAGATCCGCAACCACAGCGGCGTTTCGCGGATCGTCCTCAGGGATACCTTTCTCCACCTTGCCCACAAGGTCAGCGCCGACATCCGCTGCTTTCGTGTAGATGCCTCCGCCGACCCTCATGAACAGGGCGAGAAGCGTTCCACCAAAGCCGAACCCGAGCAAGA
Source organism: uncultured Candidatus Bathyarchaeia archaeon (assembly GCA_964432545.1). Lineage (GTDB taxonomy): Archaea > Thermoproteota > Bathyarchaeia > 40CM-2-53-6 > DTGE01 > CAYSNV01. The sequence goes on from CAYSNV010000032.1 coordinate 7,913, forward strand.
CTTCGGGGGCATTACGCAGGTAGGTCAGGAAGATGACGGTTCCGCCCAGAAGACCGAGCCCGTCGGTCAGCATGCCAGTGATCGTCCCAGACCGGTACGATATTCTCAAGGCGTCCCGAAAGCTCCTACGTGAAGCTTCTGAGACACGTATGTTGCCTTGAACCGCCATATTCATGCCAATGTACCCCACCATGGCTGAGAAGAAGGCCCCCATCAAGAACGCGCCGGCTCTTCCAATCGATATGGAGAACGGTGCATCTGCCAGCGATGCGGAGAAGTAGAGGACGACTCCAAGAACGCCGATAATGAGGATTATTGACCTAAACTGTGTCTTCAGATAGGCGTTAGCCCCCGTCCTTATCGCGGTCCAGACTTCTTTCATCTTCCCGGATCCCGCACTCTCTCGAAAGATCTGCTTTGCGAGAAGCGCAGCGTAGATCAAAGCGGCGACCGCTATGCCCACCACGGCGTATAAGGCGGTCCTTTCAAAGGCCAATAGCTCTGTTGTCATGTACGATCTCCCTGCTAACGGTTGACGAGCTAACGACTTGCGCCGAATTTAAAGTTTTTCAGGCAAACATGATACT
>CAYSNV010000033.1:0-8493 GCA_964432545.1 uncultured Candidatus Bathyarchaeia archaeon
CCCCCTCCTAATTAAGGTACCTTTGACCGAACGGATAGGTGCCATCGCAGCTGGTGTTCAGGGGGATACGGTGAAGCATTAGAGCCCGCTGAAGTTACCATCGGAGAGAAGAAGGAATTCGAGCTTCCATGCTGAACGCGCTGTCACCGGCATTCAGGGGGCGCGCGGCTGTACGGATCGACGTAATGTACGCAAGAAATCCTCAAAATAGGGAGTCGAGGGAGGCTAATGCTTGCCCCTCTTCCTAAGAAGGATCAAGATGGCTAGGATGACCCCGAATGTCAGGAGGGGTAGGTATTTCTCTGAGAACTCGGGGATCACGGTGTAGTTCGTCTGCTGGGTTATGTCGGTGTAACCTGATTTGCTCGCCGTGACGTATACGGTGTAGGGGCCTGTCGACATCCCGGCTCCGATGATGAACTGGTCTACGTATCGTCCGTCGGAGCCCGAGGTTACCATTGCGACGTGGACCAGATTGTTGCTCGGATCGTTCACTTGTATCGATATGATGGCGTTGGAGACTGCGACGCTGAGGGAGTCCAAGACCGTCCCTGAGATCACCACCGTTTCCTGCTGATTGTAGCTTGTCTTGTTCAGCGAGACCGTTACAGTCAACGGTTCAGCAGCGAAGCTCGCTTCGGAAAGAGCCAGCGAAATGGCGGCGATGAGGAGGATGCAAATTGCCACTCTCTTCATAGGTTCACCCTCTGTGCTGGCTTCCCCCCGCGCTAGGAGACTATGAATGAGGTCTGTTCGCTGGCGAGGAACTTTCCTCCCTCGGAGATCAGCCCGGAGGAGACGAAGCCGCTGACCTTGTACTCGCCGAGTGCCGCTTTGGAGCTCAGGGTTAGCTGAAGTCCTGTTCTCATCTGATCTCCTTGCTTTAGGTTCTGCACGTTCACGAGGATCGCTATCGGGACACCTTGAGAGTCAACAACCTCGATCCAGATGCGTCCGTTCCGCAACTCCGCTCCGGTGTTCTTTACGATGATCCAGATCATTAATGTCTGGCCAGGTGAGAACTGCTCATGCTGGATCTCGTTGGTGTACGTTGTGTAGAGGCTCTCGATAGTGACGCTCGGGGTGGGACTCTGTCCGACTGAGAAGACGTTTGAGCCGAAACCGTCGAGATATTCTGCCTTGCTTGCTGTAAGATAGATCGTGTACGTCCCTGATGTCGAATCCACGGAAAGCCTGAACTGGTTTGAATAGTAGCCGCTTCCATCGGTCTTGGCAAGGGCTGCATGGATGGTGTTTCCTGTGGGGTCGATTACTTGAATCGACACCGATGCCTCTGAAACGCTAAGGCCGAAGCGCGTCTTCACATACCCGAATATCTCTACGAGGTCGCTAGGGTTGTAGTTGTATCTTGTCGTCAAGGATGAGACTTTCAGGATTTGAACGCCGTTCTGCGTAGGTGTTGAAGTCGTGGTGATCGTTACTGCGCTCTCAATCACCAAGTTTACTGCTGCGAAGTGTACTTGTCTCCCGTGGGCGCCGACGATCATCAGCGGATAGAGGCCCGGCGGGGTTTGGTATGATGCAAGAACCAGTAGTTGGGAAGTGAAGACTGGGTCAGGTTTCCCTTTGCTAGGGTTGAAAATGGCCAGAGCTTTCTTGGGGAGTCCATGGACCCCCAGAGCGATCTTCCCATCAAAGCCGCCAAGAGCTTTGACCTCAATACTGTAGATGGCGGGCTCTCCCGCGCGGCGGATCTTTGCAGTGAGCGGGTCAGCCCGGATCGTGAACCCTCGAGCAATTGTTGTCGTTTCTTCGGAGATCTCTGTTACCCCAGTAGTTGAAGTCGTTGTCGCGGTTTGAGTGATCTTCACCTGACTCACGATCACCAGAGTCACGGACTTTGATCTTCTTTCTTGCTCGCTGACAGCGGTGATGGTGAGGTTATATGTTCCCGGCTGTGCTGACTGTCTCACAGTCACCGTCAGTATCGAGGTGAATACTGGGTCAGGGCTTCCAGAGGCCGCGCTGAAGGTCCAGGTCACCAAGCTCGGTAGGCTTGAGACCTCTAGGTTCACATCCTCTTCGTGGTCATCAGTCGAGGTGACGACGACCGCATAGATACCGTTGGAACCAACAGGAATCGTTGCTGAGGGAGGTTCTACCTGCATCTCAAAACTTGAGGGATTGAGCGACTTGCCCTCGGTTGCCATGGTAGATGCTGTGCTCGTTACTGTTGTGGAGGGAGTATTCTCTGAAGTAGCGTTGAGGCTTGTTGCAGTCGTGCTGGTGGTTATCGCGGCCGCAGGGGTGGTATTCTCCTCCCCATAACTCGCGAGAGTGAACGTGTTGAGAGAGACTAACAGTACTAGGAGGCAAATGATCGTTTTCCTCATTACCGCATCGCCTAATATCGTCCCTCGGATGCTATATAAAGAGTCACTAGTACCACACAGATACAGTTTGCAACCTGACTCAGGCCTCAGGTCTTCCTCTCGACATAGAAGTATACTCTTCTTCCCCGTCTCCTCTTTCTGATGTGACCGAGAGTGACCAGCTGGTTAAGGTAGTCGCTCTCCACCGCTCTTGCCCTCCCGGTCTTTAGGGCGATCTCATCAGCGGTAGCCTCAGGCACGTGGCATAGTATCAGGGCGGTCTTCCGTAGGTGGTCAGGCATCGACATTAAGGCACCTGACTCCAAGGGGAGCCCTTCCAGATAGTATTTCTTCTCAGGCTTCTCGGCGGAGACCTCCGGTGCTCTTTTTCTCATTCTCGTGAAATAGTAGAATGACGATAATAGGGTCACGAATGTGATCAAGGCAGCTATGACTGGATAGAGTGCCCAATTCTCTTTTGGGGTACTCTTGATGGTCAGTACTATGCTGACTGAGCGTGTCCCGACGTTGCCGGACCCGGTGATCGTGATGTTGTACGATCCAAGTGGTGTGGAAGGCGAGGGTATCAGCGTGAGCGTCGCGTAGGCTGACGGCTTTATGGGGTTCGCGCTGAAGACGTATGAGGTCTCATTGGGCAAACCTGCAACCGACAGAAGCACGGCGATCTCCTTGTCAGTGGAGCTGGCAGTAATATTGTAAACCGCAGGCTGTCCTAGCTCCGTGGATAACGTCTGAGGAGATACGGCGAGCTCAAACGCAGGGTGGACTACCACAAAGTTCATCTGGACATGGCCATCCTCAAATCCGGGTTTGCTAGCCGTGACATAGACCGTGTAGTTTCCTGCGGCTGACGCACTGCTGAGGACGAACGAGTCCCGGTAATAGCCATTCACATCCGTGTGGATGAAAGATACGTACACGTTACTCTTTAGGGGGTCATTCACCTGTATGGACACTTCGGCGTTGGGAACAGCATTCCTGTTATCGTCGACAACTCTACCCACGATGCGAATGAGTTTATTAGCGCCTTGCGGCTCGGAGCTGACGGAGGCATCCACGTAGAGTACCTTTTTCGCAGCAACATGGCTGAAAGTGAGCACCAACAAAAGAGCCAGTAGCAGGCCGTGGGCAAATCGGATATGGTGGCGTTTCACTTTCAGTCGATCCCTTTCGCCGCTAGTTATCCGGGGGCACTTACGCTTGATCGTACTTAATGTTTTTCTTTGCGTGACTAGTCTGGAGCCCCCTATTTAGAATAGAATGAACTTGTGAAGAGTAAAGCTGAGGTCAAAGGGCGAAACGATTTAACCGTTTGTGCAAAAGGGAGCCCATGCCTTACTCCTGGGCATATCACAGACCTACGGTCAGTCCCTTTTTGGTCTTGGCTTTGAACGGGTTCAATCTGGCTCTGTTTCTGCCGGGTACGGAGAAGCCTTCTGCAGCCCCAGATGTCACGATCCGCGGTTAAGACCTTGGACCTCTACGAGGCGAAGAAGCCTCGAGTCCTCTTCCAGGCGACTGATTCCAATTCCTGATTTGCTGCCGAGCGCGTGGCTAACGGGCGTCTCACTGCCAAAGCATGATGAAAAAGTGCCTAGCGGCGCTCGAATTCTACTTGGAATATACAGGTTTCTTAAAAAATCGTTTTATATCATAACTTTAAAATGGGAGTCATAAGGATCTACTAGGTGATGCACATTGGCGCCAAGAAGGCTGATCAGCGCATCGGTTATCATCTCTCTCATCATCATCTCGGTACTGGCCGTAGCCCCCTCGGGGCACTCGCAAGAACCCGAGTTTCCGCACGTGGAGGCCTCAAAGACAGTAACCCCCGACAAGGTCGTTCAGGGACAGACGATTCAATTCAAGATACAGCTCCGAGGCGCGGGAGGTCTGATTCAGACCCCTGTAGATGTTGTTCTGATCCTCGACAGGTCGGGGAGTATGACAGGGAGGAAGTTCAGCGACGCGCAAGCTGCAGCGATCACCTTCCTCAACTACACCGACAGCGAAGATAGGGCGGGCTTGGTGACCTACGCCAATACTCTGGACTCGATCGACCTAGCATTTATGGACTCTGCGGGGAAGACAGCCTATATCAAGACGATCAAGGCGAAATCGCCCGGGGGAGCCACAGACATGTACGATGCCATCGCGAGGGCTGAGGAGCTTCTACTAGCCTCTCCACGGATCAACGCGCCTACGGTAATCGTCTTGCTGACGGACGGCCTCCACAACTACCCCAGCATCCTTCCGAACTCGGCGTTTGAGGCCCAAGCCCAAGACGCGAAAACCAAAGGGATCATTATCTACACGATCGGTCTAGGGCACGACGTTGACAAGAACCTCTTGAGGCTCATTGCGGAGACTACCGAAGGCGAATTCTTCTTTGCGGCAACCTCGGATCAGCTTCTGGAGATCTACAAGACGATTGGACAAAAGCTTTCTTTTGCGGGGACCAATATTAAGGTGACAGAGACCGTGCCCTCGCACATAACGTACAACGATGACGCCTCCAAGCCTCCTGCGGAGATCACCGCCGACACGCTCGTTTGGAATGTTGGGACTCTGAGGGTGGGTCAGGAGTGGGCGGTCACTTACTCAGCCGTCGCGAATCTTGCTGTTCAGGTTGATCCCAACATCGTTCAGGCGAAGGTCGAGTATATCACCGCGCAGGGCTCGTCCGCCATCATCAACCTGACCCCTGGCATCATCTACCACAGCATTGGTCTCTCCGATTTTACCGTCGAGCCCGAGAAGGTGGAGCGGGGAAAGATCGTCACCGCGCAGGTCAACGTTCAGAACAAGGGTCTTGTCCAAGACAGCTTCGAGCTTCGAACGCAGTACGACAGCACCGTCTTGGACAGTCGCACCGTCACCCTGAACGCCGGCGAGTCGGTTCAGATCAACTTCAACTGGAACACCACGGGTGTGGAATCCGGAAAATACAACTTGACGATCACCGCCGACCCTGCAGAGCAGATCTGGGAGAGCGATAGGTCAGATAACCAGGTGTCGCAGCAGATCGAGGTTTGGGCGCCCGCGGGGAATCTTTGGATTCTCGTCGTCATCGTTCTTCTGGTCATGATGCTGACTACGGGCGGGGTCGCGTACGTGAAGATGAAGCCTGTGGGGCCGACTGAGGTGAGCTACAGCTGCCCCAAGTGCAGAGCCCCCCTCCAGTACAATCCTCGCGTACGCCAGTGGTACTGCTACCGGTGCAGACGGTACTATAGAGAGACGGGAAGGTAGTTGCTTACCTGGGCGGGGGGTGTTCCCCCCTATTCTTTGATGAGCGCCGGGGAGAGCCTTTACTCCTGCGTGAAGACTGCCGGCGCCTAGGTCTGCTCCTTTACGACTATCTCACGCACGAACCCTGCGAATTCGCCTTTGAGGGAACGCGTCGCGCCCAGAATAGCGATGAATGATATCCCCTCGGGCACAGGCCATCCCTGGTCCTCGTAGACCTTCTTGATGTCAAGCTCCCGATAAGACCACTCGTTCAACGGGGTCGGAACAACGATGATGTGATGACTCTTCAATGTGTACGGCTCAACCGGCTGGTCGGAAAAGATGAACCATATGATGTGGACGCCGTCGTTGATCTCTATTCCAAAGACGTTCTCCGGGTTCTCGGTCTCCTTGTCATAGATGTAAGGGAAGGTAGGGTAGACCCATACCCCGATCTTGGAGTCGAATAGCCGGGTAAGCTGCTTGCCCCCAATCATCTGTTTCAAATGGATCGTCGCCCAGACATTGGTGTCATTTACGCCATCCTGGTAGACGTGCATCCCCAAGCACGGCGCCTCTCCGACAGTGTCTCTTCGCAAGTACGCGCGGTCCCCCTCCCCCTTATAGTAGACAATCTCCCACAAGTAGGGGCTGGTGAGGTTCGTCTCCGGGTCCTTCGTGAAATACTTGAACCTCGAGTTCAACAGGATAGGCTGTTCGACCGGCTGCCCGTAGTACCGGTAGAACGCAACGGATGCGATGAGAACGCAAATCAGAAGCGACAGCGGGGCGGTGTATCTTCGCACGTAGTCTACCATATTTTCTCCTCCTTCGGGCACTTGTGCCTGAACCAGACCACGAACGCGGCAGTGACGACCGGGATCATGCTGGTGAAGTAGTTGACGAGGCCCCTGTAGGAGAACCACATGATGATGGCGGGAAAGATGAAAACGGCGTACTGGAGTTTCTCGAAGTAGACTGCATAGTTCACGATGAGAACCGCCGTGACCACCACGACCATGACAAGGTAGAATGGTTTCCCTAGAGGATAGACTCCCATCTGGGTCAGCATTGAGAGCCCCTGACTCAGCACCACGAGATCGCCGAAGAGCGGTTCAAGAATTCCCCGCGCCCAATCCCTCGGCGCGTCAACGATGAACGGAAGATTGGGTAGGAGGAAGGTCACAAGCGCGTAGAGAATGAAGTCCTTCAGGTTCTGTGCCCTCCTCTTGACGTTTCGACGCTCTTTTAGGTACCAGACGACCAGAAACGGCGCAAGTATCCACGGCTCCTGTTTCATGCCTGCGGCAAGGCCATAGAATATGCCTGCGACCTTCGGCCTGTCCATGAAGAGAACGCATACGGTAAGGGGCAGAATCCACAGCGGGTCGGTGACACAGCCCGAGGTGAACTTGATCATCAGGTGCGATCCAGCGAAAAAGGGAATGAGAGTCAGTGGGCCCACTTCTTTTGGAGCGGCTAGGTACACGGCGAGCATGGCGAGGATCATGAATAGGAACAGAACGACACGCATGTCGGAGATCCCGGCGATGATGAAGGGGAGGTAGATGAGAAAGTGCATCGCCGGGTAGTTCAGACGGCTTATGATGTCGCCGATCTGGGTGAAGGTGAGAAAGTAGACTTGAACGGGGAAGGCCTCGAAGGCCTTTTGAAGGTCCAGCGTGTACGGGTTGACGAACCATCCACGTCTCAGCCCCTCGAGAAACTGGAGGGCTGCGTAGTGGGTGAAGGCGATTGAATCCGTTCTGTACGTACCTTTAAACTCAATCACCGTAAAGACGTAGCCGCTGGTGATCGTGATGAAGATGAGCGCGGCGAAGGCGAGATGCCTCGTGGCGTACAGTATCTCTCGGCTAGAGAGCGCAAAGACGAAGAGGAGAAACGACAGAAAGTACGTCACCAGCAGAATCCCGACGACCTCTGGATGCGCATAGATCTTTCCGTAGATCCAGTTCTCAAACCCTTGGTACAGCAAGAAGGCCCCGGAGAAGATGAGGAGTATACGAAGAGAAGCCAGATTGAGCCTTTCGATCTGTCTGTAGTCCCCAAGCCAGGTCATAAGGTTCTTCTCTAGTCCATCTGTGAGAGAGAGAGTATTAGACCCTCGTTCTTTTAACGGTATCGAGGCTGTGCATTTGCCCTGAGCAGCATCGAACAGGCAAGAGCGAGGGGGATGCAAAACTATCGTTGAGGTATTACTGAGAGAAGGTCAAAGACCTCTATTCAGCTTGGAGATTCTCCCTCTCTTGTACCCGATGTTTAGCTGTCTCTCTCCCTTGTAACGGCGCACGCTCGCATTCTCGATCTGGATGAGGTCGCCTTTGGATACGAGACCTATCTGGTCATTCCAGAGGGGGAGTGTGATGGACCCTGTTTCATCGGAGATCGTGATGTTCGAGATCATGAGTTCTTTCCCGTTCCGGGAGATGATTCGTTTTGAAGGCGACTTGTCCGCAACCCTGGCCTTCAGCTTGACGTTACGCGTCCCCACCCGTAGGTCGCGTATCTTCACCTCCACGAGAGGGTTAAGAGAGTAGCCGCCCTTGAGCCTTATCTTGTTACAGAGATCGATGAACCTGCTCCTATGCGCCTCGAACGCCTCGAAAAACTTCTTGTTCAGGCTGAACTGGCTGATCACCTTGTCGGCCAGCGTAAGGAGAAAAATTGACACTTCCTTGTTCGATCCCCTGCACTCGATGGAGATCGGCCCGCACAACGCTCTTCCACGTTCAGCCACCTTCAGAAGGCAGTCAGCGAAATCCATGGGGTCCAGATTGTACTTCGCGACGAGAAACGCCAGATACTCCATGGACTTCGTATCAGGGGTCCGATGATTATTCTTCATCCGTCCTCGACCGCGTCAGAGCCATTTCCTATGGCACTATTC
>CAYSNV010000034.1:0-8475 GCA_964432545.1 uncultured Candidatus Bathyarchaeia archaeon
GTTATGATATGCATAAAAGATCTAAGAACGACATTCGTAATAAGAGTTGCTAGGCAAATCAGGTGTAGTTAATTGACCATCGAAAGCATGTTGAGTGATGTGTGGGCGACATTCGTAGGATATCTACCGAAGATAGCAGGAGCAATCATCGTACTCATCATTGGCTGGATCCTCGGTCGTCTCATCGGCAAAGGGATCTCAAAGATCCTAGACAAGGTTGGCGTAGATGACGCGCTCAGAAAGACAGCCATCGGCAAAGCTATAGAGAAGTCAGGAATGAGCGTAGTGAGATTCTTCGATCTGCTCGTCCGCTACTTCATCTACCTAATCGCAGTCTTCGCCGCCGTCGACATCCTTGAGGTCGAGGTAGTGACCCAGTTCATGGTAAGGGTTGTAGAGTACCTCCCCAGCTTCATCGCGGGCGTTTTCGTCCTAATCTTCGGTTTCATTCTGGCAGACTGGCTTGCAGATGGACTCTCCGCGATCGGGACGGAAGCGAAAGTGGAATACTCACGCCTCGTCTCGACGGCGATACGATTTTTCCTCTACTTCGTGGTGATCATCATAGCTCTGCAACTGATGAAGATCAACATCGAAATACTCTACATCTTCGCCACCGCATTAGCATGGGGATCAGCGGCCGGCATCGCCGTCGGACTGGGCATCGCCTTCGGTTGGGGTCTCAAAGGTGAGATAGCAAAGAACGCCCCACGCTGGTTCAAAACCTTCGAGAAGTCTGCAAAGGGTTACGAGAAGGAGTCTGCCCACAGAGCCGAGCGGGAATAGGCTCAAACTCCCCACCTTTTTCTACAATCTTCTCTCCCCCAATTGTTAAGAACTTTGAACGAGTCTACCAGCAATGCCATCATGTTGAAGATAAGCGCTTGATCAATACCGAAAGAATCTATCCGTGTGGAGATCCCACCTCCACAGGGTGGAGGGTGAGAAGAATTGACTGAATGGATAAACTTGGTCCCGCAGCCGGCAATCTTGGCGGTGTCCCTGGCTTTCCTGATCAAGTCCAGCGACATCGTCTCTGACTCCTCTACCCGGATCGCGAGGATAACAGGTCTGGGTGAGATGGCAATAGGCTTCCTTATTCTCTCTGTGGTCACCTCACTCCCCGAACTGGCGGTCTCCGTTTCAGCCGTTAACTCCGGTGACATCGGCCTCCCTATCGGCAGCCTCTTCGGATCGAACATAGCGAACATTGGCTTGATCTTGGGGTTGACCGTCGTGCTATCACCTATCACCGTCAGCTTCTCAAGACGGGACCAAGAAAGCCTGTCCTTCATGGCGGGAATAGCCTTCCTCGCACCTCTGCTCATTCTGCTACTAGGAAGATTCTCGAAGGTGGTAGGCTGGGTGCTGCTGGCTACATTCATCGCATTTTCGGTCTATTCCATTAGAGGCAGGATCTCTTTGCAGGGGGAGACTGAAGAGGTAGGAAGTTCAAGATGGGCTAAGGAGCTGGGAATGATCCTGGGAGGTATCGTCGTGGTGATTGTCAGCTCCCAGTTTGTCGTGAACTCATCGGTGGAGATCTCAAACCTCCTGGGGATCGACCAGTCCGTGATAGGCGCGACCGTGATAGCGGTGGGAACCTCACTCCCTGAGCTTTCAGTCAGTCTCGCCGCCGTCAAGAAAGCGCGCGCCAGTCTTGCCTTGGGGAATATTCTAGGATCTTGTGTAACAAATCTGACCCTGATTCTGGGGTTCGTCTTGGCAGTGTCGCCTTTGAAGGTGAACCCCATCTTGTTTGCCGATCTGGTCATAATGCTCATCATAGTTAACCTCGCCCTATGGGGGGTGGTTGCAGACCACAAGATTGGCTTTGGGGGAGGGATCACCCTTCTCCTGCTCTACATTGTATTCGCGGTCTCGACCTTGGGAATCCAGGTCGTCCTGCTGTCCCCCGAATACCTGACCCATTTCGTGACCATAGCCGTCAACACGGCCGTGCAGCTGTTCCCCTACGCTCTCGTCGGATCAGTCGCCTTCGCCCTAGGCTTCTCATTGGGCAGAGGCTGAGAGGGCGATCTCTCAACCGCCACGGCACTTTGGAACAACGCCGACAATACTGTCATTTGTTTGAAGCAGAAGACTCAGGGGTCAGCTGGAGAACCCGCTGGCTTCACGACTGTTGCAGGTATGCGTATTCTCAGGGACGGAACCCTTGATCAGAGCAGGAGATCTGTCGGCTGCCAGCACTTATGCAAGAGGCAGTTGAGGCATCACTTGCCTGCGCTACGCCTTGGCCGGCTCATTCCTCATTTCGCTCATGATCTGCTCTGCTATCTCGATGATCTGTGCCCTAGTCTGCTGGTCGAAAGTGATGTAGGTTCGTGGGGGAGCTAAGGCGATCCCCTCCTCGTCGAACCGCTTCTTGATCGTGTACAAGAGGTCACGTATCATCATGAAGGCGGTTGGTTGGTCTTTCGCCCGGCTCAAGAGGCGCAGGTTGATCCCCCGCTCACTGTACTCCATGACGACAACGTTGGGGAGATCGCCTATAGGCAGGCAATCTGGGTGTCTTTTGGCCTCATCCAACATGATCTCCATCGCTTTATCCACATCTGACTCGTAGGTTATGGTGACAAAGACCGGTGCGAGCATCGTGGGGTCTGTTCGACTGTAGTTCGTTACGACTTCGGATAAAAGGGTGGAATTGGGGGCCACGAGGCGTCTGTTATCCCACGTCCGCAGAATGACGTGCATCAAAGTGATGTCTTCCACAAAGCAGAAATCTAGCCAATCAAATTTGATACAAAAACATGTGAACTCAAATAATATTGCAGGAAGCTCGCGCGCAGATAATGGAGAGATTCGAGTCGATCGAACGTGAGAGGATAGGAGAAGGCAAACATGAAGAGCTCCACGAGGTCATCCACCATTTAAACACAACATATCTAAACTAGCATGTGATTCAAGTATCTAGAGTGCACTTGCCTTATGCACATTTCTTAATCTGATTTACCGTTATGGTGTACGTCTTCTCAGGCGTACAGAACTCATTAATAAATACTTTATAGATAGCACATTTGAATGTTTTTGATTAGTGATCAAACATGAGGAGACGAAGAAGAATAAGTAGATCAATTGAAGAAGAGAAGGGGGCTATGAACATCTATGAAGCCAAACAGAGGGAGAAGATGCTACAAAACGATGAGATTACCGCTGCGGAAAGTGGGTTTATGGCAGGGAGAGAACTTGTCGAAAAGAAGAGAAAGTCGTGGGTAAAAAGCAAATATGACCATGAGACAAGATCCGTTCTGCAGTCCCAAGAAGAATACCAAGATGACTGATAAGAATCAATAAATAATTAACCCTTTTAAATGCAAGTCTAAACTGTGCGCGCTCGAGATTGCTTATGCTTCTTTAAATAAAGATGTTGCAATGGGATATCCGGTCTCATTGTCGAAGAAAGTAGAACAGGCAAAGCTGTTGTGTTGCACTTAAATCCGGTCATAGGAAAGAAATCAAAAAAATTGGATTACTATCTGACTATCGTAACCGTGCATGGGGAGTTACGAGCTACTTCCTCAGTCACACCACCGAACAAGAACTGTTCTACCTTCCCTATCCCAGTGCTTCCGATGATGACTAAGTCAAATGCCTCACTCTTCAGAGTTTTTGATATTTCATGTGCAAGGTCTCCAGCGTACGAAAGGCTTTCGAACTCTACATCGTTAGACCGGGCTTTCTCAGCTGCTTTTTCGAAGATGTCTTTGCCTGCCAGTTCAGTCCACTTCTTTAACACGTTTTCAACTTCGATATGCGGGCTCCTTGGTCCTGGAATTGGCTCTAGCGTACGTGTGCTCTCTATGTCTTTTGACGGTTTCAGCACTCTTCTTAGCTCATCCGGAATCTTCCTATCCACTACATGGAATAGTGTCAATTTCCCGTTTTGAGATTTTGCGAGATTAATGGCAAAATCCAATGCTTTATCGGATCGTTCTGACCCGTCAAGCGGAACAAGAATCTTCTTTATCAATCAACCAACCTCCTTCAGAACATGGTTTGCGCGACATAGACTTCATATGTACGCAACCATTTAGGTTTAAATAATTGTTTTAGCATATATGAGTCTACATCGCGTAAGTGTCGATTTTGAGACACAAGACGTGTATTTCTGTGCCGACACATGCGCGTCTCTTTATAAGAGAATTGGAGGTGTGTGAATGTCTGAGGAAAAGAAAGAGGCTGAAAAGGTTCCGTTGAGAAAGAAGAGGGGTGAGATAGTATCGTGGCGGCCTTCCGAGTTCGTATCCGAGATGGACCGTCTCTTCGATGATTTTCGATCTGGCCTTGAGAGTTTCTTCTGGCCTGAGAGGCGGTGGACGTGGCCGATAAGGATGCCGAGACTAACCTTGCCCGAGGTCAGAACTCCGTTTGTAGACCTCATCGACACAGGAAAGGAGTACAGAGTCTGTGCTGAAATACCCGGCATACCGAAGGACAAGATTGACATCAACATTGACCAGAACAGTATCGAGGTATCGGCTGAAGCCAAGATCGAGACGGAAGAGGAGAAAGAAGGGTATGTGAGCAGGGAGCGAACATACTCCAGCTTCTACCGCAGCATGAACTTCCCCGAAGAGGTCTCACCCGAGAAGGCAGAAGCAGCATACGAGAATGGCGTGTTAGAAATCAGAGTCCCCAAGAAGACGCCGACAGAAGTCAAGAAACAGAAAGTCAAGGTGAAATAGAGGCTCGTTGATAAGCTACCACAGCAACGATCAGGCGAAGCGGTCGAGATTCCGTTATGAGCAAACTCCCCTCCCTCTTCCACTCAAACTCCTATCTAGCAGGAGAAACAACCTCTGTCCCGAAATGTGCATGAGATGAGGGCTTGAAATGTCTTTCAGAGTTGGAAAAATATTCGGGATCACGCTTAGGATTCACTTCAGTCTAATCTTCATCTTCTTTCTAATCACGTGGTCCCTAGCCATGGGGTACATGCCCCAACAATTCCCGGGTCTTTCCCAGTGGAGCTACTGGTTCATCGGCGCCATGTCAGGCGTCATACTGATGACATCTGTAGTCGTCCATGAACTCTGCCATTCCGTAGTCGCGAGAAAGCTTGGTCTGCCTGTAAGGAGAATTACGCTGTTCTTTCTTGGCGGCGCGTCAGAACTGCCTGAGGAGCCCAAGACTCCGGGAGTAGAGCTGAGGATGGCCTTGGCGGGCCCGCTCTCCAGCTTCGTCTTGGCCTCTCTGCTGGGAGCTCTGTGGTACTTCTTTAGAGGAGGTTTTCCGACCGAATTGATCGCCTTGACTCAGTACGGCGCAGGTATCAACCTCATTCTCGGCGTCTTTAACCTTCTCCCCGCGTTTCCTATGGATGGAGGTAGAGTATTCAGGGCAGTCTTGTGGAGGTTGAAGGGAAGCCTGATCAAGGCGACAAGGGCGGCGAGCATGGTGGGGGTCGGCCTCTCCTACCTGATGATGTTTGGAGGCTTTCTCATCATGATTTTTGGAGGATTCTTCAACGGTCTTTGGATCGTCTTCATCGGGTGGTTCATCAAGTCGGGCGCCGAATCTGGGCTGAGTCAGACTATCATCAGCCAAGTCCTCTCCAAGACGAGCGTCAGAGAGATAATGTCAAAAGATGTGGTTACCGTAGACTACGATTTGCCTCTGGAAAGACTCGTTAAAGACTACTTTTTGATACAGAGGTTCGGAGCGTATCCCGCCATGAAAGGGGGCGGAGTAGTGGGGATAGTGACGATAGGGGATGTGAAAAGGGTTCCCCGATCTGGTTGGAAGAAAACGACGGTGAAAGATGTCATGAAGCCCATAGACGACCTCACGGTAGAACCTGAAACCGCTGCGTCCGATGTCATGTACAAGATGTCAAGGCAAGGGGTAGGGAGAATCCTCGTGATGGAGAACGATCAGCTAAGAGGAATCGTCAGCAGAAGCGATCTCACACACATAATCAAAGCTCGCACCTCATTAGAAGAAATCTGAGCAGACCCCGCGCGAACCCGGGAAACGGAAAGAGTGCGAGGAGAAAGGAACCAGAATACTCTCTATGCGCGTCGTCATCCACAGAATCACCGGAGACATCTTGAATGGGTGCCTAACCCGGAAGATCACGGGAGTAGCCTTTCCAACCCCCACAATAGCATTCATGCCGGATCCTGAAGCGGCTGCGGCATTAATGAAAGCGATGAATGATGTCTACAACCTAGGATTAGACACTAAGGAACTCTTGAAAAGGGCGAGGAAGATAGAGCAGAAGCTGAAGGAAGTGGCAAAGAACTACCAAAGAATGAAGCAAACAGAGTCTAGGAAAGGAGCGCCTGAGGGACTCTATGCATAGACTGGTTACTGAAAGCGTATCGCATAAGATGGTGAATGTACGCAAAGCTGAGACTAGTCTCTGCTTTGCACAACCTTTACCTCATCTAGGCTGTGAATGGTTGCTCCGACTCTTTCCAGACAACCCTTAACATCGTTAACGTTGATGTCGTCCCCTTCCACAAGTACCTTGATGCTTTCAGTGCTCTGGTTGATCTCAATCACTGTAATGCTCACTTCGCCTACACCGGTGCTATCAGCTATGTGAGAGGCTAGCTCATGGATGGGGGGGTCTCTGGGCTTGAGCACGTCTAGAACGATTCTCTTGATTCTTTTGTCTCCCAAAGCAGGTCACCAGATACCGCTAACAGATGTAGGTGTCGCTGCACATAAATGTAATCTGCGCTTCAAACCTGAACCAAAGTATTAATACATAGCTCAAGCTCTCGCTTTCGTGGGGTGGGATTATTGAGATATCTAAGAAGAATACTTGTGAGGAAGGATGTTGGGCCTATTCTCCGCAGATATTTCATTAATACTCTTTTTGATTCAACTTTTGTTCTTCTCGGCATCATCGTCGGCGTAGCCTATGCTCCAGATCCCCACATCAGAGTTGTGATGGTTGCAATGGTGACGAGCAGTCTCGCACTCGGTATTTCCACTGGAGTCAGCGTATATGAGGCGGAGAGTCTGGAACGGGAGAGACGAATCACAGAGCTTGAGAGGGCATTGATAACGCGTCTGGAGAATACGGAGATTGAAAGATCGTCGAGGCTGATTACCGCACTAATAACACTGATCAATTTCGCGACCCCCCTCTTTTCATGCAGCGTGACCATCATGCCTTTTGTACTTGTCCTTTTCAAGGCTCTGAAGATTGAGGCAGCCTCTTGGCTCTCCGCTTCGTTAGCTTTGACTATATTGTTCGTTGCTGGGGTTTACGTGGGAAGGGTGGGGAAGAAGAATCCCTTGATGAAAGGGCTACGAATGGCAGGTTTTGGGTTGCTCGCTTTTCTATGTGCATTCTTTCTGAACTCTCTCCTCTAACGTTCGTGTGCACCGGTAAGTGAGAAAGAGACGATGCAGCAGCTGCTCAGATGCCGATTCGGGCTCATTCTATCATGAACGTCTTCTTCCTCTTCTCTTTCCTTTCTCGCGACGGCTCATTATCTTCTTGAGTTTGTCGGCGAGGCTGTCGAAAACTGAGGGGAGCTCCCAGCCGGATTCAGAGTGGGTGAACGTTCGCGTCGGGGTGTAGATCATCGTTTTGACTTCGTAGCGTTTTCGGCCCTTCTTTTTCACCGGGGTCGATGTCTTGATAGTGCACCTTGCCTCCATGATGTCTGGGATGCCTCTTCTGAGAAGTTCGATGATTCTCACGAATTTGTCTCTTGCCGCTTCTGCTTCAAAGGGGGCATCGGGTAAGCCTACCATGTAGACGGGTAGACGCTTCTCCTCAGGTTTTGTGAGCAGCTTTACGAAGTCCCGGTAGGTGAGGATGCCTTGGAGCTCTTCTCCGAAGACGATCAAAGTATACGTCCTGTTTTGGTCGATCATCTTGTTGAGTACCTGGGAAGCTTTCTCAGACAGCGTGCATGTGAGTGGGCGTGGGTCCATGAGGCCTTGTACCGAAAGCCTCGACACTTTTCGTTTCTCAGGTGTCATACTCTCCCTCGTAATTCTCTCCGGGGGAACTATCGCATCTAACAGCTGTTGAGAGGTGAGAAGGCCGCATGTCTTGCCATTCTGGAGAACCGGTAGATGATCGATGTTTCTTTGAACCATGATCTTCTTTGCCTTGGCTAAGACGTCGCTGACGTTGAGAGTGACAGGATGACCGGTCATGATCCTGTCTACAGAGAAGTCGAGCGTTCCCGCGGTGTTTAGCCATTTGCATATCGATGGCTCTGTGACCATGCCTACGGGTTTGCCTTTGTCAATGATCGGGAGGGATCTCGATCTATATTCGTTCATCAGCCTTGCCGCTTCGGTCACATCACTTCGAGGAGCAAGAGCAGGCATCTGGATTACCAGAGAAGAGGCCTTCCGTGCATGAACGTGTTTCGCTCTAAGGACGTCTCGGATGCTCACCATGCCCAACTTTGAATCCTCGACGACAAAGACTTCATAGAGATTCTTGTCTCTGAGAACTGAGACCACCTTCGTAAG
>CAYSNV010000035.1:0-8468 GCA_964432545.1 uncultured Candidatus Bathyarchaeia archaeon
GCACAGTTTCCTTTGGCTCAGCACCTTGCTCTCGAAAATCAATGTATTTTTATTAGAGTGCATGTTTTAACTACAGACACACGGGGCAACCCCGCATCTAAGGATGAGCCAAAATGGCGAGCGTCGCTGAGCGCAGGTATATGGAAGAGCTGGCCTTACTGATGCAGAAGAACGTAAAGGTTACCACCTCATCAGGCAAGACATACTCTGGAATCCTTTCAGGCGTCAACTCTGTGAACTTGAACATTTGTCTCAGCGATGCGAAGGACAGCGCGGGAAATCAGATCTTCAAGCTCTTCATACCAGGCAGGGTAGTTGAGCAGGTCGAGAGCGTCGAAAAACCTTTTGACCTGAAAGGTCTCGCTGAGAGAATGGAGAGGCTGTTCCCACGCATGGTGAAACTCTACGAGGATGCAGGGGTCATCGTCGTTATGGACAAGATTCGGGTGACCGAGCAGGGCATCATCGAAGGGTCAGGCCCCGCTGCGGAGAGGGTCCAACGGGTTTATGAGGAGTTCACGAAAGAGAAAAGCCAGTGAGTGAACGCTCCTAACCTAATCTTCTTTTCATCCCTTAGAAATGCTGGCTCACGCCCTTCGTGATAGGATAGGCGGCAGGGTTGATCGGCGCCTTCGAGGTCGATGAGAAGGATATTCTCGGAAGGATCGGCCGGCTAGAAACCAAGTCCGGAGTTCTGGAGACGCCCCACCTTTTTCCCGTCGTCACCCCCCTCCACCAGCTGGTTCCACCTCGCGTTCTGAAAGAGGAAATGGGCTTTGCAGGAATCATGACAAACGCCTACCTCTTGAGGAAGAATCTGAAAGCGGAGGACCCTGTTCCTGAGGTTCACCATTTTCTCGGATACGACAGGATCATTGCCACCGACTCCGGTGCCTATCAACTCCTCGTCTACGGTGGGGTTGATGTCAGACCTGTAGAGATTGTTCAATTCCAAGAGCAGATAAACACGGACATCGCGATCATTCTCGACGTACCTACAGGATACGTGAGCGATCGAAGACTAGCAAAGAAGAGCGTCGATCAGACTCTCGCAAACGCCAAGATCTCTCTTCAAGTCATAACACGATCGGACATCCTGTGGGTAGGGCCGATACAGGGGGGATGCCACCTAGACCTCCTGACCTACTCGGCGCGGAAAATCAGTAGGCACCCCTTCCCAATGATGGCTCTCGGAAGCCCGACTCAAATACTGGAGAAGTACCTCTACGAGCAACTCGTGGACATGATGCTAGTCACGAAAATGAACACCCCATTAGGCAAGCCCATTCACCTTTTCGGGGCTGGGCATCCCTCTATGCTCGCGTTAGCGGTCGCATGCGGCTATGACACCTTCGACTCAGCAGCCTACGCACTCTACGCATACAATGACCGGTATATGACCCCTCAAGGAACACTGAAACTGGAAGATATCCGCTATTTCCCCTGTTCCTGCAGAGCCTGCGTCAACATGAGCCCGTCAGAGGTCAGGAGACTGCCAAGTCCGGATCGCGCATCCTTTCTAGGTGAACATAACCTCTGGACGTGCAGGAACGAGATCCAGACAATAAAGGAGGCTGTCACCGAGGGGAGGCTATGGGAACTCGTCGCAGTCCGCGCCCACGCTCACCCTTCCCTCTACCGGGCTTTCAAGAAGCTTGCCGACTACAGAGGCTTCCTAAGTAAACACTCTCCACTCTACAAAAGGCGCGGCATCCTCTATCTCTCCTCAGACGACTGCCCGCGGCCGGAGATTACCCACTATCTGGAGAGATTGGAACGAAACTACGTAAAGCCCAAGAAGGCGGAGACCCTAGTGCTCATACCCCGACCCTACAAGAGACTCAAAGACCTCAGAATGCTTCAAGAGGACCCTAAGAACCATGTGTGCTCATACGGCGTCCCCTTCGGCATCGTCCCTCTGGAGCTGGAAGCTGTCTATCCCTTATCCCAAACAGAGATCGCCGACGAGCACGACCCTGTCTCACTCGAGCTGGCGACGGAAGCCATCCTCAAGTATGTGAGCGGGGAATCCTACAAGAGGGTTCTAGCCGTCATCCCAGAGGACGGCCCGTGGAGAGATCTCGCAAAAGCCCTGTCGGCGCTGTCGAAAAAGAAGAGGTACAAGTTGAAGGTAGTCCAAGGCAGGCGGATCAGAGCCTGACGAGGTCAGGCATTACGTTCTCACACGTATACGCCTTTGATGGAGTCCCTCGCCTGCTTAATCTTCTTGTTGACCTCGATCTCGATCTCTTTTGCATCCCTCTCCAAATCCGCGACATTTACTTTGAACTTCTTCATCTTGGCGAGGTTCTTGATCGCTATCGCCGCCGCTCCAGGATCGGCCCGACCCGCATTGGCGTACGGCAGTACGGCGATCGCAGGGAAGTCAAGGATCTCAAACTCGCTTAGCAAGGTGGCGAGCGGGCCGTATACGAATAGTCCTTGATCGAGTATACGCCCTCTCAGGCTACTAACATTTCGTTGATAGCTGTGGGTCGGCACCGCACGGAACTCTGCATCATCAGCCTTGAAGTTGGAGTCTAAGCCCCCGATGAGTATCGCGTCCTTGAACTTCATCTTGACGATCCACGACGCGATACTCTTGAGCAGCTCCGTCTCTTCGGAGCGGTGAGGGGGAAACTCAAGCTTGAAAAGAACAATCCTGTTCTTCTGGTAGATCTCAAAGGGCGTGATGATCCCTTGGGGCGAGGTGGTGACGAAAGGGGGAGGTCTCCCCACTCTGATGAACCCGATCCTTTTGGCTTTCAGGGCGTGGATCAGGTATGATATCGTGATATACCCCGTCTCGCCGATCCCATGAAACCCGGTTACGAATGTGCACCCCTTGAAACCCCTCTTATCGACGATTATTTCGACGGTCACGGATTTGACCTCGGGAGACAACTACTTGGGGAGTTATAAAAAGTTCGCCTTTTGCACTGTCAGGCCTCTGAGGCCTGCCTCGACGCTTGCGCACCACTCAGAGAAACAGTGCAATTTATTAGGAACCCCACAATAGGTAGTGCAACTCGTATATTCAAGGTGACTTGCGCCAGTAGAGAAAGATCTTTTGCTCACTTCCACGTTAGCTGAGCAACCCTAGTTCTATGACCACGCACAATATTCTATTCAGAGTTGATGGTAATGAGAGTTCATTTTCTAGGAGCATGTCAAGAAGTTGGACGCTCCGCCTTCGCAGTAGAGCTTGACCAAAAATACGTTCTTCTGGATTACGGCGTTTTGATGAACCATGAGGTGGGGTTCCCGGCGCACATCTCGCCCAAAGAATTAGACTCGATCATCATTTCCCACGCGCACTTGGACCACAGCGGTCTCCTCCCCATCTTCTATCTCCACGATAACATCCCCCTTTACGGCGTTGAGCCTTCTTTTCAACTGATCGATCTGCTGATTCGAGACTTCCTCAATATTAGTAGCTACCTCTTGCCGTTCGAGTACATTGACTTGGAGAACATGATGGAGCGGTGCGTCAACCTCCCCTACGGGCGACAGTTCAACCGTCTGGGGGCCACCATCACTCTTCTGAATGCCGGCCACATCCCAGGTAGCTGCCAAGTCCTTATCGAGACAGACTCGAAAAGGCTGCTTTACACAGGGGATTTCAACACGGTTCCAACAAAGCTTTTGGGGGCAGCAGACCTCGACTACGGCGATCTAGACGGCGTCATAATCGAGTCGACATATGCCACCGACGAGCATCCCGACAGAGCTAAGATGGAGGAGGAGTTTATCCTCAGAGCTACTGAAATAGTGAAAGATGGCGGGACCGTCCTCGTACCCGCCTTCGGGGTAGGTCGATCCCAAGAAATCATCTCCATCCTTGCGGCACGGCACTTCAAATACCCCGTCTATGTCGACGGCATGGCATTGAAGACCATTCATATACTCGAGGCCTACGAAGACTCCCTCAGAGATCCAGAGCTCTTCAAGACGGCTATCCGAAACGCCGAGTGGATCGGCAACTGGAAGGACAGACGGAAAGCTGCCAACACCCCTTCCGTCATTGTCTCGCCTGCCGGGATGCTGAAAGGAGGGTCCGCTGTCTTCTATCTCGAGCAGGTTGCGAAGCAAAAAAAGAACGGGATCTTCTTGGTCAGCTTCCAAATACCTGGGACGCCCGGAAGTATTCTGCTGGAGAGAAGGAAATTCATGTTCAAAGGAAGAACGCGCAAGGTTGAAGCGCAGGTCATGAAATTCGACTTCTCCTCACATGTGGGCAAGAATGAGCTTCACCAGGTTCTGCAGAGCCTAGACCCTAGGACCAAGGTATTCGCCGTTCACGGGGCGGAGGAGAACTGCAAGAGCCTCGCCTCGTACGCTAAGAAAGAGTTAGGTCTGGACGCCTCAGCCCCTCATGCGGGGAGCGTCTTCGAAATCTGAAAGGACTCCCCGACAATTCGTCTTCTCGGCCTGCGCGCAACTAATCGGGGTCCTAGAAGCGCAACCTTTTTCTATGCTTGGGGAACGATAGGTACGGAGAGCCCGTCGCTCGCTGCGTTTCTCCAGCCTGCAGAAGGCGATCCGATGAGCAAGACGTACACCGCCTCCCCCAAATACCTGACCCCAATAGTGTTAGCGATCGCCTTTACAGGACTTCTATCGACTTTTATCAAGATCCAGCAGATTCAGGTGGAGCCGATCACCCTCTTTCCTGAAACCCCCTCGGGCGCGACGCTCAACAGCTCTATCTTCATCATTCTTGTTGCCTCCATGGCCACTCTCCTGTACTTGCTCATAAGATTCGGGTTTCACCGACTTGTTTCAAAGCTGATAAAGGTAACCTTGGTCTTGGCGATCTTCGTTCTCTTCCTGTGGTTTGGCGCGGTCTCCTTTCCCGCCGACATCATTTCAGACATCCTTGATCCCCGTAACGTTTTGATCGCAGCCGCCAGCACGTTCGTACTCCTGCTAATGATGTACCGGGGGGGGACGTATCTGCAGGTTCTTGCCGCGACACTGGTCTCCTCGCTCACGGGAACTTTCCTCGGCGTGTCAATCCCCCTCTTTACCGCTTTTGTTCTCTTGCTTGGTCTCTCGATCTATGACGTCGTCTCTGTCTTTAAGGGGCCGATCGGCAAGATCGCAGAGAAGACGGACTTGGAGAAGTTTATGGGCGCAGTTGTGAATTACGAGAACTTGACAATCGGTATGGGCGACCTCGTCTTCTACTCGATGCTTACAAGCTCCTCCGTATTGAACTTGGGCTATGAATCGTTTTTGGCCAGCACGCTCGGTATTCTTGCCGGCGCCTACGGTACTTTCAAACTCCTTGAGAAACGGGAGATGTTTCCTGGGCTGCCTCTTTCTCTAGCGCTGGGAATGGGGCTCGCTCTTCTCGCCTCAGCCTTGAGATACTAGAAAAGAAAGGGGAATTGTCTAGAACACCTTCTTGCAGTAGGGGCATTGGTTTCTGCCTATTTGGGGCACGTATGTCAATGCTGATCCACACTTCGTGCATCGCGGCGCGTAAACTTGAGGCTTCGCTGGTTTAGGAGGCTTTGGGTTCGCGATCTGTCTTTCAAAGAACTTCATCTGCGGACGGGGCAGGGAGGGTCGGGGGGCCCCTTTCCGCAGCGCGAGTCCCAGTCCTATGGCGAGAACGGCGCCTACTGGTGCAAGCATGAGCGCAAGTACAGGTGAGAAGCCTTGTGGGAGTCCTTCCGCAGGGAAGAACTTGAGTGGGCTTTGCGCTCCGTCATAAGTCGCATCGCCTGCCCAGCTTGCGGTCACGTTGAACGTGCCCTCGTTCTTCACCTTGAAGGTATGGTTGAAGAAGCCCTCATTCGTTGTCTGCAGGTTGTACGTCAATACTGTTCCGTTGGGCAGTCCGACGGTCAGAGTGATCGGCGTATCCTTGTGGATCGGGTTGATGTAGCCTACAATGGATGAGTAGCGATCCACCGCCGCGTTACTGGGGGGTGTGACGATGACCTCGCTGGGAAGCTTTGTAACGGTGAAGGTGGAGACGCTGGATGTCGCGTCGCCATCCCATATCGCGACCGCTTTAACGTTGTAGGTCGCTATTTCAGGAGGCTTCCATGTGAAAGAGTAACTCCCGGTATCGGTTGTCTCGACGATGGTCGTCTTCCACCCCGCTGTACCTTCGGCACTTGTCAAGACCTGAACGTAAGTCCTGTGCCCAGGATCGACGGTCCCTGCAATCGTCACCTCCTCTCCGAGTTTCACGGACGTGGGAGCAACAGTGCAGGTTATCGTCTCTCCTCCGTTCGTAGACCATTTCGTTAGCAACTGCAGCTTCCAGTCAGGGTCTGCCCCTGTATCCACCCCGTTAGGGTATCTCTGCCATGTCTGAGTTCGCGAGGACTCATCGACGATGGGGGTGCGGTCAACCTCGTTATTCGCCGCATCCTTGAGAATGATCTGCTCCTTCTTCTCGGCGAAGGGTACACCCGCCAGATCGTAAACGTAGTAGCGGTTCTGACCCAGAATGGTGTTCGCCGGGAACAGGATCGTCTTCTTATAGACCCTAGTTGTGAGTTTCCAGCCTGTCAAGTTGATGCTACTTGCGGTGGGGTTGTAAATCTCGACCCACTGCTTGTTGGCGCTGCTGCCCTTGCCCGGGGGTTTGATCTCAAACTCGTTGATAACGACGTGATCTACCAGATGAGCAGCTTCCACAGGTACCGCTATCAGAGAAATGGTGACTGCAACCAAAAGCGTTAAAACTGTGCAGATCCTTAGCGCTCTCTTGTTCATTTTGTTGGACCCCCTAGTACGTTCGGAAGGGCGAGTAATATACCTTTAATATATTTACATAAAAATGGGAGACGATTAACGCCTCTCTAATTAAAAGAAGTTGTAAATCTCATCCCTCTTGGAGGGAGAGTGAAGGTTACCATCAACCTGCCCATTTGCCATTCCTGTTGGAGTCGCCCTGACCGAAGTCGAATTGAAACTCCCGCGCCCAACAAGTGATTGCAGGGAGAAACAAGAAAGAGTGTCAGTGGAGGTACATTACTTCATCAGGTGTGAGGGCCTTCAGTGCAGATCAGTCCACATCATCAGGAGTATACTGGGGCGTATCACATTATAAACTCTTTGCTCTGTTCCTGCAGGAAGAAAAGCTGCATCATGTGAAATCTCCTTCGAGAGCAGAATCAGTTAAATAGCAAAAGGAGTCTCAGAGCTAAACAGGGTTGCATGACATGTTAGACTACAAGCAGATTATCAAACGGGAGACGGAGAGATGCAGGGTAACGACCTTCCCCACCGAGGATGGAAAAAGCACCTACCCGTACGTCATCCTCCCTTACGAGAGCAGAATGACTGCGGAGTTCCAGGAAGCCGTCATCACGGGCGTGACGGACATGCTAAAGGAAGAGCTGAAAGCCACCAACTCCATCCTCCTTCCCGAAGCCAAGGCGTTTCTCCTTTCTCCCGTAGCGAGAGAGGCTCGAAAAGATCTCGTCTTGGTAAGGAAGAGAGACTACCGCCTGCCTGATCAGATTGTAGTTCAGCAGGAGAAGGCGTACAAGGGGAGATCCCTCATGTACTGCGTTGGACTGGAAAAAGGAGACTACCCCCTAATTCTCGATGACATCGTCTCCTCAGGAGGGACTGAAATCGCCATGATTCAAGCCCTAGAGGCTGCTGGATTCAGAGTTGCAGGAGTCGGAACCGTTTATGAGAGGGGGGAGGGAAGAGAGGTCGTCAAGAAGCAGACAGGACATGATGTGAAGAGCCTCGTCAGACTTGAGCTGGTCAACGATAAGCCCGTTGTGCCCCGATTCTACGGGGAGTGAACAGTAGTCCGGTATCGTAGGTCGCCTCTCTCCGCCCATACATTCTTCAACCCCCACAAGCTTTTCCTTGGCGGCTTCTGGCTGACGGACTCCTAAAGCATGACTCGTCAGCATTTATCTACCTCGCGTCCCTTAAGAATCGCAGAAGAGACAGACAAGTGTGTATTGAATGTGATTATGATCAGGCTAGAGGAGTTCCAGCGCGTCCTGGGGATGATCGCACTTGAGAACGTATCGATACGTGACACCGAGGATATTCTCGCCAAGATAGACAGGGCTCCCGCCCTCGCGTGCCAACTTCTAAATCCCGAACGAGTTACGGGCAAAGACCATGTGCAGCTCGCAGTTCTCAACGCCCTCAGGGCGTTCAAGAACAGCCGGAACATTTCACGGCAGCTTTCCATCGAGATACTGCTGTATGCCTCAGGCCAACGCCAAATCGAAAAGGCTCTTGGCATGCTGGGAATTAAGGCAGGAATGCAGAGAGTCCTTGCGGTCGCGGTGGGAGAGACCGACGAGGAAGTCAAAGAACTTCTTAACGCCGTCCGAGGTCTTTTGGGGGGACAGGCCAGCGACGAGATGATGGAACAGTTGTCTGAAGAGAAAGCCGGGAAAATTCTGGAGGCTTACGGGATCTCCCCAGATGAGATTCGCGCTGCGCGCAGAGCGGATGAGCCCATACGG
>CAYSNV010000036.1:0-8403 GCA_964432545.1 uncultured Candidatus Bathyarchaeia archaeon
GGCTGGGGGTGAGCGCGATCATGAGGCCACCGCGTCCGGTGCCGGTGAGCTTGGCGCCGTACGCGCCTTCGGCGAGGGAGGTGTCGATCAACTTCTCCAGCTCTCTGGACGAGACGGTGATCTCCCTCAGCAGCGTCTGATTCCTATTCATCAGATCGCCGACTTTCTCCGCATCGCCTTCTACGAGGGCTTCTTTGGCGTCGGCTGCCAGCGTGCTGTAGGCGTGGAGGGTCTCATCGAACCGGGCAGGGTTCTTCTCTCTCAGGCTTCTTACGTCGGCGACGACCTTGCTGGTGCTGGAGGTGATTCCGGTGTTGCCGATCACGATGGCGAGAGGCTCCTTGATTCCGATCTTCTCGATGATGTTCTGCGCTTGTCCAGGCTGCCTCTGGAACCAGATCACCCCCCCGAACGTGGCGGCGGAGTTGTCGATCCCGCTGGGGGTTCCGTGGTACCCTTTCTCCCCCTCGTACGCAGCCTCGTTGATTCTGTTGTCGTCGAAGCCCAGCTTGAACTCCTGGTTGAGGGCGCGGGCGAGGGCGGTGCTGCTGGCGGCGCTGGCGCCTATGCCGCTGGCGGCGATGAGGTCTCCGCCGAAGGTGATGCGGAGTCCCTGCCTTGCGACGTCGATGTTGCAGAAGTTGAGGATCTCGCTGAGGGACTCCTGCTGCTCCGCCGCTTTCTCTTTCTTGTAGCCGGGGGTTTCAGGCCTGATGTCGATCAGCTCTATGCCAGGCCTGTCCTTCGGCTCGACGCGGGCTGTCGTCCTAGCGCTGATGGCGGCGGCAATGGCGGGGAGCCCGTAGACGACGAAGTGTTCGCCAAAGAGAATCGTTTTCCCGTATCCGTGGCCTTCTCCCATTTCCGCTCCTCTTGAAACCGTCTCTACCCTTTCCGCCCTTTTAAGGTCTATGGAGCTGCTGCGGCGAAGGTCTACCGGAGCCTCCTGAGGAGGCAGGCTACTGACGCGCGAACTGGATCGCGGCGTAGCCGACGACGGCGTCGAGCTCGTGGGTGATGTCGCCGCTGGTGTGGTAGCTGAGAAGTGTTCCCTCGGTGACTTGAGAGAGTTTTGCGGTGCGCATGAGGGCGGTGACGGGGCCGTAGCCGCACATAGTGATGTTCTCACTCCTGATCAGCCTGTAAAGCTTTTCTTCGTCGAGGGCGAGTATCGCGTCGATCGCTTTCCGGTCTTTTGTCTGCGCGGCAGCATGGGGCTCGTAGTGGGTCATGTCGGTTGACGCGACGATGACCGTGGAGGGTGTTGCCGCCTTCGCGATCGCGTCCCCGACTTCGGCGGCGGTTGCCAGGTCTTGCATCATCAGGCATATCGGGACGATCTTCACGCTGTTCTGGTAGAGGTATTGGAGGAAGGGAAGCTGGACCTCTAGGGAGTGTTCGTGCCGGTGTGCCTCCTCGTCGGTGTCGATGATGGCGGATGCTTTCTGGATCTTGGCCGCGAGCTCG
This sequence comes from uncultured Candidatus Bathyarchaeia archaeon, assembly GCA_964432545.1. Lineage (GTDB taxonomy): Archaea > Thermoproteota > Bathyarchaeia > 40CM-2-53-6 > DTGE01 > CAYSNV01. The sequence goes on from CAYSNV010000036.1 coordinate 1,468, forward strand.
GAGTCGATCTCCACTCTGCCTAGCGGCGTCTCCCAGGCGCCTTCGGTCATGAGGGAGACGCCGCTTCCCACTCCGGTGTGGTTGGGGCCGAGGATGATGGCGGTGGCTGGGACGCCGTCTTCAGCGAGGGCTAGATAGGAGTGGGCTGCGACAGGTCCCGAGTACATATAGCCTGCGTGGGGGCATACGAGGCCGAAGATGCGCCGCCTTCCGCTTGGGTTTACGCGGGGGAGTCTGCCTGGTCCCAGCTCGTGTAGAAAACAGCTCTCCACTTCTCTTACAAGCTTGTCTTTTGTCGCCGCGTAGAAGTAGCCTGCCTGCTGTGCGGCTCTGACCCTCAGAACTCGCCACCAGCTTTCTGCTGTATCGCGACAAGCTTGGTTTCGAAGTCTTCGATGGTGTAGGTGATGTTCGCGTCGGGGGGTACCGTTCCCCGCTCGCGGAGGACTTGACGTGCCAGAAGCCAGTAGATCATAGCGAGGGCTCTACGGCCTTTGTTGTTGGTGGGGATGACGAGGTCGACGCCGCTGAAGATGTTGTCGGTGTCGCAGAGGGCGATGACAGGAATGCCTGAGGACGCAGCCTCCTTGACCGCCTGCAAGTCGGCGCGGGGATCGGTGACGATGACCAGCTGGGGCTCGACGTGGCTGGGGTGGAGCGGGTTTGAGATGAAGCCGGGTAGAAACCTGCCGATGACGGGGGTGCACCCGACCAGCTCGCAGAACTTTTCCACCGGGGTTTTCCCGTAGAGCCGGGAGGAGACCACTACGATCCTCTGCGGTTCAAAGCGGGAGAGGAACTTGGCCGCGATTCTGATTTTCTTGTCGGTCTCGCCGATGTTGAGGATGAAGAGGCCGTCTGGCCGGACGCGGTAGATGTACTGCTCCATGCTATCTGTCTTGAGCTTTGTGCCGATGTGAAGGCCGCCTGCCAGCATTTCCTCCAAGGGGAGGAGGAGGTTCTCTTCACGGGGCAGGGGTTCCGTTTCGCTCAACTCTTCTTCACCATTTTTCTCCTACGTGACGTTCAACTCTCGCCTCCGCTCCGCGGCGATCTCCGTATACCTTAAGAAGTCGTCGATGAGCTCGACATGGGAGATGAACATCCGTCTGCAACAGTAGCGTTCGATCCCGAGGTCGTCGAGGACCTTTCCCGGCGGTTCCTTATTCCCAACCCGTCTCTCATACTCCTGCCACTTGTCGCCGATCAGCTTACCGCAGGTGAAGCATCGTATAGGTATCATCATGCCGCTCAGAGCTCCCCCTCTACCTGTACGATTTCTGCCTCCGTGTGCGGGGGCCAGGTCCGCCGAACTTCTTCGGCTCGGTCCGCCGCTGGTCTCCTGCGAGCATCGAGCGGTCGTACTCCATAAACCTCTTCCTCAGCTCTTCGCCGCGCCCCCACTGGGCGAGCCCCCGCGCGATGGCCATGCGGCAAGCCTCGGCTTGGCCCATCGCGCCCCCTCCTGTGACGGTGACTTGGATGGCGACGCCTTTGGCGACGTCACCAGCGACCAGCAACGGCTCCATGATCTTAGATCTGCCCATCTCGTTGGGGAGGGCATCTAGCGCGTGGTTGTTGATCGTGACGGCTCCTTTTCCCGGTTTGAGAACCGCTTTGGCGATCGCGGTCTTCCGTTTGCCCGTGGCGAAGACGAGTTTCTTTTTGTCGGTCACGTTTTCACTCCTCCAATTTCCTTCACAATCTCTTCTACGGTCTTCCTTGGGCAGCGAAGGCGGAGACGGGACGCATCGGCGATGTTCACTTTCATGAAAGTCTTATCGCCGAATTCAGGTGGTTTCCCCGCGTAGACCTTGACGCGTCGAAACGCCTCTTTCCCCTTCGGTTTCTTCCAGGGTAGCATTCCTCGCACGACTCGTCGCACGTAGTTGTCGGCTCGCCGGTAATGGACGGGGCTTCTCTCCACGCTGCCTAAGGTGTGAGTGTGCAGCTTCCTTTTTGCCTTGGCTACGGTCGCTTCTTTCGTCCCGGAGATGACGGCTTTCTCGGCGTTGATGACTACGACTTCATAGCCGTTGAGGGCGTTCTTGGCGACGTAGCTCGCGAGCCGTCCCAAGACAGCGTTATCCGCATCGATGAGGATGGCCTTCTCCGACATGAGTGTTCACCGTAGGATCTGCATCTCCTTTCCTTGCACCTGACTGTCAAGGAGGTGTGTAAGCGTGAAGCATTGCCCGCCGGTCTGCTCGACCTTCGTCTTGGCAGCTTGAGAGAACGCCAATGCTGCGATTCTGAGTTTCTTGTCGAGTTTTCCCGAACCCAAGACTTTTCCGGGGACGACGATAATCTTGTCCTCTCTCCCGTACCGGGAGATCCTGTCGAGGTTGACTGCGACTCTTCTGCCCTTTGCCTTGGTTATGCTCTTGAGCACGGCGACCCAGAATCGGGACTTGCTTTTCCTGATGTGCTTCTTGATCGCGAGGACGAGTTGTTGCCTCTGCGTGTTCTCGTAGTTCATCGGCATCTAGCTCCCGCTTCCTGTCATCAGCTGGTTGAGCTGCATGTTCTTTTGTTTCAGTACCCTGAGGGCTTCTAGAACGATCTCTGTCGGCCTAAGCGAGTTGGTTGATTCGATGGTGAAGATGAAGGAGTCGGCGTCCCAGTCGATCGTGATCGGCTTTCCGTCGCTAGGGCAGTGGCGGACGCACTCTCTGCAGAGCGTGCAGTTCATCTCATTCTTGACGGCGGTCTTGGAGCCTTCCCTCACATATACGCCCTTCGGGCAGTACTTCACACACTCCTCGCACTCGTCACACTTCTTCTGGTCGAGGGTGACCTTGGGGACATACTTGTAGGCGCATACCGTGGTTGGCTGCCACTTGGAGTGCTCGGAGCCGCGTCCAAGCTTCGCGTACGCCTCAAGCCTGACTTTCTGGCCCGGGCCCAACTTCACAATGGGGATGTTGTCGCTGACGGGTTTGATGAGGGGGTCCTGTGGCTTCAACTCACCTGAGTAGACGGTGCGTGTCTGATCGTCTGCTTCCGCCTCGAGGGTAAATGACGCGCGGCATTTGCTGCAGCCGAGGTCGCTTTTACAGTCACACTCCTCAGGGAGTATGTACGCGTTCGGTTCGGTTGTGAGCGGGATGAGCCCGAGGCGGTGGGCGAGGATCTCGTCGTACATGACGGATGAGTTCTCGACGACCACGACGTCGTCGATGGCCATGACGGGGGTTTCGGCGATCATCACCCTGCGGAGGGCGTTGGCGAATGCAGGGCCGATATTCCTCGCTACGAATCTGAGCTTGTTCCCTTCACTTTGGATGAGCGCGATTTCCATAGAATATCGGCGCCTCTGATGTTCATTCAGCTAGAGAGTGGCGACTGTATTTAAACTTCTCGATGATCTTTGATGGCATCAATGGCTTTTTTCGGGGTGGAGGAGTCGGAGGGTCGCTACGTTCTGCTTTCCTGCTCGGACTCAATTGGTGGAGCTTGCTGGGCGATGTTGGCCATGTTGCTTCCCGGGGATATCGCAATGCGCGGCTCATCTTCGCGGGTGACGAAGTAGCTGGGAATCCTCGTCGTCTTGCCCCCGATCTGTATGTGGCCGTGCGTGATCATCTCGCGCGCGTGGTGGATCGTCTTGGCAAGGCCCTTGCGGTAGACGACGGTCTGAAGCCTTTTCTCCAGAAGGCTGCGAATGTCGAGGTCCAAGATGTTGTCGATCGCGGCCTCTTCAGGAAGGAGGCCGAGTCTTGTCATCTTGGATGTATACTCTCTCTGGAGGAGGAGTCGTTCTTCTTCACTCTTGCCCAGAAGGGATCGTGCGATCCCCCGGATCTTGGAGAGCAGCGTCTTGTAACGCCACAGCTCCCTCTTGTTTCGGAGACCGTATTCGCCGATAAGCTTCAGCTCTTCGCTGAGCTGGTCCATACTCCACGGGTGGCGCGGCGTCTCGTGCTTCTTTCTCAGTCGCCGTGGGTCTCCCATGACCTATCACTCCTTTTCGGCAGCCCTCTCAGCAGCTCTCTGAGCTGCCAAGATCGCTTTCTTCCTCACACCCACGGCTCTTCCTTTTCTCCCCGTGGTTCGGGTGCGTTGGCCTCTGACTTTGAGCCCGAGGGAGTGGCGTATCCCACGCCAGCTGCTAATGTTCTTCATGAAATCGATGTCTTCCTTGATCCTGAGGTCGAGGTCTGACCCTATCAGGTGGTATGACTGGCCTGTGGCGAGGTCTTTCTTCCTGTTCAACATACGGGCAGGTATACCGTACTTCGCAGGATCGGCGATGGCGCCCTCGATCTTGTCCGCGTCAGCGTCGGAGAGATCTCCGATACGTGTCTCTGTCTTCAGATCTAGTGCTCTGACGAGGGCGGTTGCGAGACTTGTCCCGATACCCCTGATCTTCGACAGGCCGTAGATCAGCTTCTTGGAGCCGTCGATATCCGTGCTCGCGATTCTGACGATATACCTATACTCACTGGACATAACCTTAACCGTAGGACATCGGAAATGAAAGGCTATTTAAATATAGCGCGGTCTCGGGCGTCTGTCTCGAAGCATCATACGGCAGAATGGATTATCTGGGCGTTGACTCTGTGGCGCCGGGAGAGGGATTTGAACCCTCGAGGCCCGTGAGGGCCACAGGCTTTCTTCTCCAAGGCTCAAGGCCTGCGCCTTTGGATCCGTGTCAGGTTAGTCCGCTCGGCCATCCCGGCGTATACTAAAGGTTAAGTCCAGCGGCTATCTCTCTTATCGCAGTCAAGATAAGCTTAACTGAAGTGTCTTGGGATGAAGCGGTACGAGTTCCTTGAACATGTTGCGGACATCTACGTCGCGGCCTACGGGAGGACTTTGGAGGAGGCCTTTGAAAACGCCGCCGCCGCAATGTTCGACAGCATGACCGACATAAGTATGGTCACACCCGTGTACGGCGACACCGTCCGCGTGGAAGCGGAGGATGATGTGGCGTTGCTTCATGAATGGCTGCACGCCTTGCTGGTGAAGTTCGAGGTGGAGTTGAGACTCTTCTCCCAGTTCACAGTTAAAGAGATCAGGAAGGACGGTGAACGGTACTTTCTCGAGGCGGAGGTCAAAGGTGAGGTCTTCGACCGTGAGAAGCATTCGAGTAAGATCGATGTGAAAGCGGTCACCTATCACAACATGTCTGTCTGGCGGAGGAACCGCTGCGTCGAGGTGCGATTCATCCTCGACATCTAAACCCTCGTATAGGTTTTTATATGAGGTCCTCCATCCTAACGTGACGAGGGTTTCCTGATTCTCACTTACCGCTGGTAGGAAACCAAACAGGATTGTGAGGAGTCAGACCTATGGAACAGAGATCCGGCTTTACCTCTCATAGAGTCCCCCTCAGAAAAATCGGGAACTATGTCTGGGAGATCCCACAGAGCTACAAGTCCGGAATGCGCGTGCCCGGTCGCATCTACGCGGATGAGACTCTCTTGGAGAAGATGCGCACCGATATGACTATCGAGCAGTGCTCAAACGTCGCCTACCTCCCCGGGATCTACAAGTGGGCGATCACGCTCCCCGACGGTCATGAAGGCTACGGATTCCCTATCGGCGGAGTCGCAGCCACCGACTACGACGAGGGTGTAATCAGCCCCGGTGGCGTAGGATACGATATCAACTGTGGAACCAGACTTGTCCGCACGAACCTCCGCGAAGAAGATGTGAGACCGCATATTCCCCAGCTCCTAGACACCCTCTTCAACTATGTCCCTTCTGGACTGGGGAGCCGCGGCCGAATCAAAGTCAGCCACCTCGAGCTGGAAAAGGCAGTAACTGAGGGAGTCCAATGGGCGATCGACCGCGGGCACGGCTGGCCTGAGGACGCTGAAAACTGCGAAGAGAAGGGCTGCATGGAAGGAGCGAACCCATCCAAAGTCTCCACCACCGCGAAGAGCCGAGGGATCACGCAGCTGGGGAGCCTCGGCAGCGGCAACCACTTCCTAGAGATTGAAAGGGTTGACAAGATCTTCAACTCTGAAGTCGCCAATAGCTTCGGCATCGACCGGGAAGGCCAGGTCTTGGTCTTCATCCACACCGGCAGCCGCGGGTTTGGTCACCAAGTCTGCGACGACTATATCAAAGTCATGGAGCGAGCGGTTAGGAAGTATAATCTCATTCTCCCTGACCGCCAGCTGGCATGTGCGCCCTTGAAGAGTCCTGAAGGCGAGGACTACCTCCCGGCAATGGCAGCTGCCTGCAACTTCGCGTGGTCCAACAGGCAGATGATCACTCACTGGACGAGGGAGGCTTTCGAGAAGGTACTAGGTCGAGACGCCGAAGCGCTTGACATGCGCCTTATCTACGATGTCGCCCACAACATCGCTAAGATCGAGGAGCACACCGTGGAGGGGAGGCGCGTCAAAGTCTGCATCCACCGAAAAGGTGCTACACGCGCTTTTCCCCCAGGTCATAAGAGCATCCCCTCTAGGTACGCCGGATCCGGCCAACCAGTTTTTCTTCCTGGCAGCATGGGCACAAGCTCCTGGGTCCTTGTTGGGGCACCCACGGGCATGGAGGTGACCTTCGGCTCCACAGCTCATGGCGCTGGTCGCGTCCTAAGCAGAGCAGCTGCAAAGCGTCAGTTCTGGGGCGGAGAGGTCAAGAAAGACCTCGAGTCCAAAGGGGTAATCATTCGGGCGGCAAGCATGACGGTCGTCAGTGAGGAAGCCCCAGGAGCCTACAAGGATGTCGACCGCGTTGCAGAGGTCAGCCACCAAGTGGGAATCGCGACCAAAGTAGCCCGCCTCACACCTCTGGGAGTGACCAAGGGCTAGGGGCCCCTTCTCACCATCTCTATCCTCCTGTCAAATCCCCTTGGTTCTAGGGCTTTTGGCCTAGATGGATGTCGGCGGTCAACCCGTCGCGATCGGGTGCGGTGACCACAAGCCAATATCGATGTCAGGCTCCCAGAGGCTCTACTCGCTGGGAAACATTAAAATG
>CAYSNV010000037.1:0-8298 GCA_964432545.1 uncultured Candidatus Bathyarchaeia archaeon
GAGGATAAGAGTGTAGTCTGCCCTCACTCCCTCGGCACTCACATTCACTTCCACAAGATACGCATTCAGCGACGGGATGAAGATGAGGGCGATCAGAATGACGATAAGTGCCAAACACATTTTTGTGAGCATGAATTCCTTCACGTTCAGTTGGGTAGAGGCGCGACCCCTTATAAAAGTTGTTAAGGCTTTTAAGGGATTCAACCCTAGAGAGTAGCGAGTAGACGCAAGAATGGAAGATGTCCCATGACCCCCAGAATCTTGGTAAGCGACCAGATTGACAAAGCCGGGGTCAAGAAGCTTGAAGATGCCGGCTTTATGGTTGACGAGGAACCCGCCATTGATGGTGAGACTCTCAGGAAGAGAGTTCGAGAATATGACGCGCTAGTTGTCCGGAGTAGAACAAAGGTCACCGGTGAGATAATCGACGCCGCAGAGAATCTAAGGGTGATAGCACGGGCGGGCGTGGGACTGGACAACATCGACTTGGAAGCGGCTAGGAAGAAGGGTGTGAAAGTCATCTCAGCCCCGAGCTCGCTCACAACCAGCGTTGCCGAGCTTGCAGTCGGCTTGATGTTCTGCGTCCTAAGGAAGATACCGTACGCGGATAGTGAACTGAAACAGAACAGGTGGGCTAAGAAAGCCGTTGAAGGCAGTCTTCTGAAAGGGAAGACCGTGGGGGTCGTCGGCGCAGCCGGCCGCATCGGCTTCGAGGTGTCGAGGATCTTAACACAGGGTTTCAATGCGCACGTGATCGGCTTCGACGTAATCGACTATGCGGAGAGAGCAAAAACTCTGGGGATGGAGACAACCGACGACCTGAACTACCTCCTCACGAACTCCGACATCGTCACTATCCACGTGCCCTATTCACCTTCAACCCACTACCTCATAGATAAACCTCAGTTGGCGCTTATGAAAGAGGATGCCATCCTCATCAACACCTCACGAGGAGATGTCGTCAACGGAGAGGAACTTTGCACCAGCCTCAAGACCGGCCGGCTTAAAGGCGCAGGGCTGGACGTATACCATAAGGAACCGCCTGAGGATGGTTGGGAGAGAGAGCTGATCACACTGCCGAACGGCGTCACCGTGTGCACCTGCCATATAGGGGCGCAAACGGCTGAGGCGCAAAGAATAGCTGCTGAGGAGGTAGCTGACCAGATTATCTCATTTTTCAAGGAATAGGCTCATTTCGTTTGCCTTGCGAGGGCAATCCATAAGATCAGGATAGATGAAAAAGCGATCCAAAGGTTGAAGAGAACGGTCTCTAAGAAACCGACTAGATGGTAAACCGTAACCCCAGTATAGATGACGGATTCTAGGAGTTTAACCGAGAGAAGCGCCTTCAAGATGCTCCTCCTTAGCATCCCAAAAGCTCCCACAGCGAGATTGAAAGGGATGTAGAAATCGGTGAAGACAGCGACTGTGATCAAAAAGGCCGCGCCGTAGGCCAAGCCGTGCACGATATGAGAGCCGCGCACAGGGCCTGAAACGCTGGAATACCTCTCGCCGGTGGAGTTCTCAAAGACGGCTAGCAGGATCGTGGAAAAGATGCTCAGATTGAAAAGGAGCAGAATGCCTCCGAAACCGGCGCCAGCCGAAATGAGCGACAACGAGGAGAAGAAGCCGAAGAATGCTAGGCAGAAACGTGATATGGCAACCCTGTCAGACTCAATCATGACCACACCGAAAACCGTCGCGATCGCCAAGAGATAGTCGATCATCATAACGCTCCTTTTCGCCTGTTCCTCTAGACCACTCGTCCCCCAGAATATAGCGATCTACTATTTATAGCATTAGACCGGATAAGCGGACATGCGCCGACTGACTGTCTGACCTCTGTCATCATGCACTCTAGTGGATGGACGCAAACAAAAACATTAAATGAAGTGTACGAATACTAGAGGGGAGAGGAATAGCGGATTGCCGAGGCCAAGTCCAAGAGATCCTGATAACGCCGATCCATGGAAGACGTGGAGACACATCACAAAGCTCGACCCCGACAAGAGAAATAATGAAGCGATGATTCGAGGAGTCGTCAAGAGTGGTACAGACGCAATCATGGTGAGCGGGACGCAAGGGATAACTAAGGAGAAGGTCGACAACCTTTTAGGGATGTTGAAAGGCTGCGATGTTCCGATCGTCCTTGAGCCTGCGAGTAAGGACGTCGTGAATATGACGGTGGACTACCTCTTTATTCCGCTAGTACTAAACTCCGGGAAGAAATGGTGGACGATAGACGCCCACTGTGACTGGCTGGATAAGTGCATCGAAGACAAAGTCCCGCTGGATTGGAGATATATCGTCGCCGAAGGGTACATTGTTCTTAACGAGAGGTCAGCGGTGGCTAGAGTGACCAAATCGAGGACGAAGTTAACAGAAAGCGAGGTACTCGCGTATGCCACTCTTGCAGATCGCCTCTTGCGAATTCCCATAGTCTACATCGAGTATAGTGGAACCTATGGAGACCCCGACCTTGTGAGAAGTGTGAAGAACAAGCTGAAGAATGCGACACTCTTCTACGGCGGAGGGATAGACTCTCGAGAGAAAGCTCTTGAGATGAGCAGGTACGCGACGATCATCGTGGGAAACGTTGTCTACGACAACTTTGACAAGTTCCTTGAAACGATCGTCTAGACGCCTGAAGGGCCCAACACATTGCCTGAAAGGTTTTTATGGTTTGAGCGGAACCTTAGTAGAGAATCGAGTAGAGAAGATTCGATTTGAAGCCATTATTGGAGCCCCCTGTGATCATCGTCAACTACAAGACCTATCCTGAGGGCCTGTCTCGAAACGCCGCCGAGCTTTCAAGGATCGCAGAGCACGTTCATGAGGAGACAGGGGTCAGCATCGGTGTTTGTCCACAGTACGTCGATCTCAGGGAGACGGCAAAGGCGGTAAAGATCCCTGTTCTCTCCCAACATGTGGACTGTTATGAGGCGGGAGCCCACACCGGATCAGTCAACGTCGAAGCGGTGAAAGACGCGGGCGCCATCGGGAGTCTTCTGAACCATTCAGAAAAAAGGATTAGGCTCTCAGATATTGGGAAGACTGTGAACGGCCTCAAGAAAACGGGTCTCATCTCTGTTGTCTGCGCTGACACAGCTGCGGTCAGCGCTGCAGCTGCGGCCCTGAACCCCGATATGGTGGCGATCGAGCCTCCGGAGCTCATCGGTTCGGGGATCGCGGTGTCCAAGGCTAAGCCGGGCGTCCTCACCGACACAATAGCTCTGATCAACAAGGTCAACCCCTCTGTGACAATCCTCTGCGGTGCAGGCATTACCAAGGGGGAGGACGTTTCCTCCGCGATGAGGCTAGGGATCAAGGGAATTCTGGTCGCAAGCGGGATCGTAAAGGCGAAAGACCGTAGGACCGCCTTGATGGACCTAGCCGAGGCCGCGAGAAAGGCGACGTAGCTAGAAGAAAGCCTCCAGCTTCTTGTTCCCTATCAGATCCTGGAAGTCCGTCCCCAGAGCGTCCAACACCTGCTCAAAGGTAGAGCTGATGTACTCAACGTACTTTGGGACGTCGATCTCTCGAAGAGATGCAAGCTCCACAGGCTTGACGCCGTCGCCGCCGATGACTTTCACAAAAGAGATAAGATCTCCCGGTTTGATCTCCCGCCCGCTCTTCTCAAGCAGCTGCGCGGCCTTGACGTGCTGAGGGGTCGTTTTCCTGTACCCCTCGATCGATTTGCTGATCATGATTCTGAAGGCCAAATCTGACAGAGCGATCTTCCGGTCCCGCAGATTCACGTAACACTTCCTAGCGATGTCTTTTATCTTCTTTTTGGCTTCCTCAAACTCAGCCTCGCTTTGTACGCCGCTGAGTGTCGTGATCATCTCGTAGAAGGCATTTTTCAGGAATATGGGGACGTGCCGCTTCTTCCCTGTCAGTCCTTTGATGTCAACGTGACCGTCCGGATAAACGCCTAGATAGTTCTTCTTCCGCTGACTGAGGGCGACGAACCGATACTGCTTGTCAATCTCCAGTTCCATCCCAAACTCGGCTTTCGACCACCTGATGATCTCATCCAGTTGACGTTCGTCGGGTTTGCCCAGAAAGATCGAGTCCGTATCCCCGTAGACGACGGTGACTCCGAGAGATTTTGCCTTTTCGATAGTCCTTGTTATGACGTAACGCCCAATCGCAGCGGTCGCTTCTGCAACCGGAGGGCAGTAAAGAGAGAACGTCTCAGCGCCGAAGACGCCGTAGCTCGCGTTCAAGACGACTTTCAACGCGTTCTGAACTACATTGTAGAGCTGCCGAATTTCAAGAGGAAGCAACTTGTCCTTTGACTTCGGTTTGTACCAGCTGACCCGCAGGTCGCGAAGCGTCCCAACAACCAGACTCTCAAGCGCTCTATTCCTTCTACAGACCCAAAGGGGCGTTTCAGGAACCCTATTGTTCTTGCACCGCGGATCCTCGTGGGGGCACTCGACGGTGGAGTACCCCAAGTTCCACACTTTTATGATAGAGGGATACAGGGAGGCGAAATCTAAGACAGAGACTTGGAAATGGATGCCGGGGATCGGTTCGACGACTATGGCGCCTTTGTACTTTTTCCCCTTGATGATAGCGTGGGTTGTTGTCTCACCCTTCATCTCGAGAATCTCGTCCGAGCGAGGGATCAACATCCCTCGTTCCCGATGCTCCTTATAGAGCATACTTCGAATCCAGTTAGAGACCCCCTGCCGGGAGACATCTTCCAAGCTCATATAGCTGATCCGTGAAAGCATCGTGATCAGCTTCATCACAAGATTGTCACTGAAAGTCGTGAGGCTCAGCGTGATTTCTGAGTCGTTCAAACAGTACGCGGCCAGTTCTGGGTAGCTGAGCTCGGAGATCGGCTTTGTCAGCTCGATCTTGCCTGTCTCCAGCAAAGAGGAGGTCACCGCGTCGAGGGTATTCTCTTGGTACTTTTGGGAGAATGCATAGACTTGAATGGAGCGGTTGAAGAAGAACTTGTAAAGGTCGATGTGTACACCATTTGCTAGAGAGGCGGAGTCGCGGAGAAGGTCGATTGGTACTTCGTCTGACTGGATTTGTAGGTTGCGAGCTCTATGCCATAGATATCGGAGGTCAAAGTCATCTCCGTTGAAGGTGATGATCACGGGATACTGCTGCATTGCCCTGAAAAGGCTTCGCAGCAACTCGTCTTCCTTCTTGAAGTAGGTAACGGTCATGTCGCCGTCCAGGGAGATCTTCTCCGGGGGGCTGTTCTCCCTTTCTAGGATCAGAAGGTATTTCTTGTTGTCGCTACCGACGATGCTGGCGCAGATCACAGGATACTCGGCCATCCCGGGGTCAGGCACTCTGGAAGGGACATCGGAGTAGACTTCAATATCTAGCGAAGCTTTCAGGTAATCGGGAACAGGACACTCGAGAAGACGAATCCACTTGAGCGCAAGCCGCTGATATTCTTCGCCTTCACTTTCGAGGACTTGCTGATAGGGTCCTGTGGGCTGCGTGTCAAGCCGCGGGGCTCTAACCTTCAGCACCCCATTTGTGACTGAGTAAGGCATTCCTGGCAAAAGATCGTTGTCGTATAGGTAGCTTTCCACGTACTTTATGTCGGCCTCCCAAGCCTTGATAAGGTCCCGAATCGAGCCCGACGGCCTGCCTCCGATAGCCAGAGGATCCTTGGCGACGATCTTCACCACCTCGACCTTCTGATCCTTCAGAGCATCATATTTTGTGAGTCTCTCCAGCCTCTCAAATCCCTGGTGCTTCACGATCGCCTCGTTCTTCTCCAAGACCTCAAGGGAGTCCCTACTGAGGCAATAGGGTTTGTGGCTGGTGGTGTCCACCCAGAAGTAGATTCTCCTAGTCTGGGGATCGTACAGTTTAAGGTAGGCCCGGTGATTCTCGCCGTCGTATCCCATGCCGACGAGATAGCCCTCGGCGAGGTTATCTACGAAAGCCATGGCATGTGAGGAGGGCTCAACTTCGCTTCCAAGAGGGGTTGTGCCCCCCCTTTCCTCAAAATACTCCTCCAGATTCTCCGCCACAGATTCCACCTGACCTATCCGCTCTCCTTAAGAGTATAGAGAATAACATCTTTATCAACTTGTGATACCGATGAGGTTTTATGAACTTTTTTGACGCCTTTGAGGCTGCCCTAAACGCCCTGACCATGGTTGAACATAAGAGACAGAGCGAGAAAAGGGCGTTTCACGCAAGTGTCAGGAAAGCTTTTAGGAAGAAATCTCAGCTTAGGCTTTCCTACCTGATTCTCTTTGAGACTGTCAAAAGGCTGAACACGATCGACGCCGTCCTTGAGAGGGTCTATTCCGGATGGAAAAGGAATGAGATCCCACACGGAATACGGAGCTTTCTGCGGATCTTCGTGTACTGGACGAAGTTCAGAGAGAACCCAACCGGTATTGAGGGAATCGTGCGGCAGGCAAGGAGATATCTAGGTGAAACTACCCTTGAGAGGTTTGAGGCGGGTCTGGGGGAAATACTGGAACTAGATCTCGAAAGCTTTCGTGAAAATTTCGCAGAAGATCAAAGGCTTGCGCTCGAATTGTTCCACCCCGAGTGGCTTATCAAGTATTGCGTGCGACTTTTTGGACGCGATTTCACAGTGAAATTGCTGGCGGCAAATATGAAACAGCTCCCCGTCTACATCAGGGTGAACGCTCTCCTCGGGGATGAGGAGACGACCTTGCACACGCTCAAAGGCGAGGGGGTAGCATGTGAACGTGTGGAGGATCTGGATTACGTTTACCGAGTTAGACACACGAAGGAGCCACTCCTCGGGCTAAGATCTTACCAGAGAGGGCTTTTCCAAATTCAAGATAAAGCAAGCTGTTTTGCAGTTGTGGCGGCGAGACCCCGTCCCGGGGAGGAGATATTAGATGTCTGTGCCGCACCCGGCGGAAAGACAAGCTTTCTCGCCCACCTGATGAACAATGAGGGGAGGGTATTCTCAACTGACTATTCGCATGACAGGATAGAGGTGTGGCAGCGGCAGATTGAAAGGATGCATGTCCGGAATGCCGAACCTGTGATCTGTGACTGTAGGCTCAGCATTCCTCTAAGAAAGCGGTTCGACCTGATTCTTGTGGACCCTCCCTGTTCCGGGACGGGTGTCCTGATGAAGATGCCTTCAATGAAATGGCGGCTCACCCCTAGGTCCTTCGACACCTTCCGTAATCGGCAACTGGGCATACTCAACAACTGTGCTCCTTTGCTGAAGGGCGGCGGGCGCATATTCTACTCGACATGTAGCATCTCTGTCGAGGAAAACGAGAGAGTGGTCGAGGATTTCCTGGTCGCCAACCCTGACTTCGAAGTCAGAGAGGTGACACCGAGGATCGGTTTACCAGGGCTTCTTGGCTATTCCGAGTGTCAGCGTCTCTACCCGCATCTCCACGACTGCAACGGCTTCTTCGTCGCGAGACTTGAAAGAGTCTAAGGAGAATCGGGGCTACTCCTCCTCATCCTCGTCAAAAGACCCCGAGTCGTCGTGGAATTCGGTCTCGCCGATGTCCACAGGCTTTATCTCGTCGAGGTCCGCATGACCTCCCAGAAATAAGAGGTCATTGATCCACTCAGCAGCGATTTCGCTTGGACTTAAGGCTCCGATAAGGCTTGGATGAGCTTTCAGAATACTGATTAGCTGGTCGTGTACCTTGTCTAATTCGACTCCTTCGACATTCTGTCCTTTCCCATAGATGAACTTCATTTGAGAGACCACAGCTCCACCCATCAGCCTCGTGGTGGAGAAGCTCCACGGCGGCTCTGGAGGACTGTTAAACGGTGATCTGTTTTTAAATCTTATCCGGCGAAGATCTCCTGTTGCCGACCGAGCCGACTCAGATATCAGCCTAACCTAGAGAGTCTACGGATTGCGCCTTCTTTGGATTTCGATAGCGGCAATCGCCTCGAAAAGGACTCGCGCAGCAGTCACCGCTGTCTGGTCTCCGCTGTCGCAGGGTGGATCGACCTCAACAAGATCGATCCCAGTCACGCGTGAATCGCAGACCGCCGTCACCACGTCTAGCAGGGTAGTGGTGGAGATCCCGTCGGCCTCAGGATTTCCAACACCTGGGGCGTACGCCGGATCAAGAACGTCCATGTCGACGGTGACGTATATCCTCCGGAAGCGACCTACCTTCTCAGTTATAGCCTCGATGTATCGTTCTGAGTTTTTTCCGTTGAGTTGCTGTGAAGTGAAGAACGGAATGCCAACCTCTTGTGCGTATCTGTACTCGTCTCTACTCACGGCCCGCGTGCCCACCTCTACTATGTTCTCTGGACCGATCAGCTCCGCCACTCGGCGCATGA
>CAYSNV010000038.1:0-8265 GCA_964432545.1 uncultured Candidatus Bathyarchaeia archaeon
CAAGGGGCGTAGAACGGAAGTGAATTCACCTTCCAGGACGGGGTAACCTCGAAGCAACCGAGGCTTCTGCCGGGTTTCGCGGATGCCGGAAGACTTTGACGCATCATGAAGAGTTTAAATGCGAAGAGCGCTCTTACGTTGAGTGCAGGAATGATCCGCAAAGCGATTATCACCGCGGCGGGTATGGGAACCCGACTCCTCCCGATGAGCAAAGAACTGCCGAAAGAGATGCTGCCCATTTTCCTCAGAAGCAAGAACGGCCTCATCCTGAAGCCTCTTCTTCAAGCCTTGTTTGAACAACTCTACTCGCTGGGTATCACACAGTACTGCTTTGTCATAGGGAGGGGGAAGCGGGCGATCGAGGACCACTTCACCCCCGACTATGGCTTCCTTGACAGGCTTGCAGAAAAGGGGCGGCCGGGGCATCTCGAAGACCTCACGTCCTTCTACCACATGGTCGAGAACTCAACGATCATCTGGGTGAATCAGCCTGAGCCGAAGGGCTTCGGAGACGCCGTTCTGAAAGCGCAAAGCTTTGTTAGTAACGAGGACTTCATGGTCGCCGCCGCCGACACCTACATCGCCTCAGAGAACGGGGAGTACTTCAAGCAGCTGATCAAGGCGCACCTCACCAACAAAGCGGATGCGTCCTTTCTGGTGATGGAGGTTCCCGACCCAGGCAACTACGGCGTGGTTGAAGCTTCTGGGGAGGGAGAGTGGCTCAGGGTGTTGTCCGCGGAGGAGAAGCCCGCCCGGCCGAAGTCGAACCTCGCGATCCTCCCCTTCTACATCTTCAAGCCGAAGATCTTTCCGATCCTGGCGACTCTCAAGCCGGGGGCCGGAGGGGAGATCCAGCTGACAGACGCGATAAGCACGCTTACCCGGTCAGGAGGCAAAGTCTACGCCAGCAAGCTGAAAGACGACCGCCTGCGCCTGGATATCGGAACGCCAGAAAGATACTGGGAGGCCGTCAGGTTCTCCCACCAACTCTCAACCCGACAGTGATTGCGCCATGAATGCGCACAAGCCCAGTTCAACGAGCAAGCCTCTGAGCGGTAGAGTCCTCATCAGCGGGGGGGCGGGCTTCCTCGGCAGCTGGCTCTCAGAAGCCCTCTTGGAGCGCGGACTGACAGTCACCTGCATCGACAACCTATCCACAGGCCTCCGCGAAAACCTCAGTCACCTCCTACCAAACAAAGCCTTCACCTTCATTCAACAGAGAGTGGAAGAGCCGCCTCCTTCGGGCGCCTTTCACTACGTCCTTCACTTCGCGAGCAGACCCTCCCCCGACGACTATACGACAAATCCTGTAGAGACGTTAACGCCCAACGCTCAAGGCGTGATGAACATGCTTGAAGTGGCGAGGAAGAACGACGCCGTCTTCTTCTTGGCCTCCACCTCAGAGGTCTACGGCGACGCCCAAGTGATTCCGACACCAGAAGACTACTGGGGCTACGTGAATCCCCTGGGCCTCCGCTCCTGCTACGACGAAGGGAAGCGCTTCGCCGAAGCGGTTGCGAACGCTTATCAGAGAGAGTACGGCCTTGACGTGCGGATCATGCGGATATTCAACGTGTATGGGCCCCGAATGAGGGGCGACGGACTCTACGCGCGGGTGGTCCCTATCTTCATACGTCAAGCGGTGGGGAACGAACCCCTCACCATCCATGGCGACGGCTCCCAAACGCGCAGCTTCACCTACGTCACCGACTGGCTCGATGCAACGCTCCTGGCGCTCGCAAAGAAGGAGGCGCGAAATCAAGTCTTGAACGTTGGAAGCGACACAGAGACACGGATAATCGATCTCGCCAAGACTATCATTAGCCTCACGGGCTCACGCTCCGACCTCCGCTTCCTACCCAAGAGAGAAGATGACCCCTACAGAAGAAGACCTGACATCGCCAAAGCCCGCCACATCTTGGGGTGGACACCGAGAACGGGCCTCAAGCAGGGACTCAAGAAGACGATAGAGTGGTTCACAAGCCGCCAGAGCGGAAAGTGACACATGTGCGAGTATCGCTTTTTGGGATGGGGTATGTCGGCCTCACCACAGCGGCGTGCTTAGCAGATCACGGATTCCCAACGATATGCTTCGACACAGACGCAGCGAAGCTGAAATCGATCCAAGACGGAAGATCACCTTTCTACGAGCGGGGACTCCGAGAACTGCTGGAGAAGACGGCTGGAAGGGGACTGCTGCGCTGTACATCCGATCCTAGACAGGCGGTTATGGAAAGTGACCTCACTTTCATAACGGTAGGTACACCCAGCAGGTCGGACGGAAGCATCGACCTTACTCAAGTGGAAGACGCCTGCAAATCGATCGGTCACGCGCTAGCCAAGAAGTCACAACGTCATTCAGTAGTCATAAAGAGCACGGTGGTTCCGGGCGCAACAGAGAACCGCATCAAGCCTCTGTTGGAGGACTACTCAAAGAAGCAGGCGGGATCCAACTTCAACCTCTGCGTCAACCCCGAGTTCCTGAGGGAAGGCTCCGCCGTCGAGGACACGGTCAAACCTGACAGAATAGTCATCGGTGAGCATGACCGCCGTTCGGGAGACGTTCTCCAGGAACTCTACACCCGGTTCCACGGAAGTACTCTCCCTCCTCTGCTCAGGACGACCCTGACAAACGCCGAGCTCATCAAGTACGCGAACAACACCTTTCTCGCTATGAAGGTCAGCTTCATCAACATGATCGCCAACCTCTGCGAGAGACTCCCCGCAGCGAACGTCACAGAGGTCGCTGAGGGAATAGGACTCGACAAACGGATCGGCCGTCCCTTCCTTAACGCTGGAGCGGGGTGGGGGGGCAGCTGCTTCAGGAAAGATCTCACCGCTCTACGAGCCTATGCGAAGAGCCTAGGCATCGACCTCCCGCTCGTCGACGCGACCCTCCAAATCAACGAAGACCGGCCGTCAAGGATTGTGGAAATGGCCGAAGGACTTGTCGGAAACCTTGCGGGGAAGACGGTTGCGGTGTTGGGTCTAGCATTTAAGCCGGGCACCGACGACATGAGAGACGCCGTGTCGACCAAAGTCATCACAAAGCTTCTCGATAGAGGCGCAAAGGTCGCTGCGTACGATCCTGCAGCCCACGACACAGCGTACGCGATTCTTGGAGAAAAGATCAGCTACGCATCTTCAGCCGAGGAATGCCTTGAGAACGCCGATTGCGCCCTCATCCTCACCGAATGGGAGGACTTCACACGGCTCACGCCTGAGGACTTTATGCGGCGGATGAAGACCCCTTGCATAGTAGACGGAAGACGAATCTACCTCCCCACTCAATTCCAAGGGAAGACCAAGTTCAAGGCGTTAGGTCTCGGAGCTCACGAAGAGTAGAAGCTGAAGTCACGCGCAACTTCACCAAAAAAGATAAGAGCCGTTCACCCGCCCTCTTATAGGCATGGTGCAGTTTCTTCCCCAGCTAGTCGCCGAGGGCGAGGTTCTCCCCGAAGCGTGGGAGAAGAGCCTCCTCCTTCTGAGCGAAAACGGCGTCAAATCCAAGAAGGAATCGTACACGAACGTGAGCGGGGTAGATGAGATTCTGGAATGCTCGATGAAGATGGTCGTGAGACATCCGCTACAGGAACCGATGATCCACAGGGGCTGCGACGGCCTCATGGAGCTGGAGGAATACGTCGACGAGGTGTTGAAAGGAACCAAAGATAGCTACATAGGCACCTACTGGGACTACACGTACCACCAACGCCTCTTCAATTACCAAAGCGTCCCTGCGGAGAGGGTAGATCAGGTCGACTCCATCACAAGGAAGTTGTCCA
Organism: uncultured Candidatus Bathyarchaeia archaeon; assembly: GCA_964432545.1. Lineage (GTDB taxonomy): Archaea > Thermoproteota > Bathyarchaeia > 40CM-2-53-6 > DTGE01 > CAYSNV01. The sequence continues at coordinate 3,786 of CAYSNV010000038.1, forward strand.
AGACCTCTTTCTCAAACAGGGCTCAAGCCATCACATGGATCCCCGCTAAAGACAACCTGACTGGAAGCCCCCCGTGCCTCCAGAGAGTCTGGTGCAAGATAGTAGACGGCGAATTCCTCGAGATGCACACCAGCTGGAGGAGCCGAGACGCCTTCAACGCCGCGTTCATGAATATGTACGCCCTCATCCGCCTCCAAGGAGCGATTGCCGACCGCCTCGGCGTCAAGGTGGGCCAGTACGTTGACGACAGCGACAGCTACCACGTCTACGACAGAAACTTCAAGCAGCTGGAGAGGTTCGTCGCCACCGTCGAAGCCTCTCGCACAACAGGGCGGTCTCCGTGGGCTGAGAGCTCCATACTTAAAATGTTCAAGAGACCTTCGCCGTCCTGAAAGTTATGATGTGGAATTTAATATCCAGCCAACACGTCACATCATCGAACACAACACCGAGGAGAAACCCCGTGGCAAGCTCAGATAAGATGAGTCTCCTCTCCGAGATCCGGTCAGAGCTAGGCTCCCTCACCACCTTCATAGAAAAACTCTATCTTCAACTGGAGGGGAGACGAGAAGTCGACCATGCGACCCAAGCACTCATACAGTCTGACGCGATCGACAGAATCATTAGAATGCATGAAAAAGTGCAGGCCTCCTTAAAGGACCACGATCTTTCTAAGGCTGATCCCGGTTTCATGGGAACCACCATCGATGGACACTTGCACATCATTACCCAGAGGCTCGAAAACCTGAAGAAGGGTAACTGTCTGCAGGATCGAACATGGCCCAACGCCCTGCTCTCTGCGCTCAGAGACTATGAGATAAGCCTCGAGATCCTCATGCGAAACCTCTAATGAAAACGATTAAAAATGCTCCTTTCCGCCCTACAGCTAAAAAGCGCGCGCTTCACCTTTTGATTAGTCGTTCAGACGCCTTCATGGCGAATAGGCGGAAGATCTTTGAGTTTCAAGATTGGTTCGTGCGAATGGTTTGAGCGTTCTCAGGGAGGTCTCCTGATCCAGCGCCTCACATCTATAGCTGCAATGCCGAAGAAACCGTTCCGAGAATGTTGATCGCACCCTTATAAGAAGGCATTAGCAATGATCAGATGGGAAGACGTTGGGATTAACGGAAGCGGAAGCAATCATTCAGGGGCCTAAAGGTAAGGAGACTCTGAGGCTGCTGGTTGACACCGGCTCCCTTCACTCTTGGATTGGCGGGAACGCTCTTCAGAGGCTAGGTGTCGAACCAAGGTATACTATGGGTTTCCGCACGATAACCGGGACGAAGGTCGAACGGCAAGTCGGGTTTGCTGAAGTTGAGATGCTTGGGGTGAAGTTTCCATGCGTCATAGTATTTGCTGAAAGGGGCGACACTGAGGTTTTGGGAGCAACGACGTTAGAGAATCTGGGCCTCGAGGTCGATCCGACGACAAGAGAGATTAGGAGATCAGAGGCCCTTGCAGCCTACTAGACATGATGCTAGCCTGTGACCTGGACGACTGAACTTCCTCAGTCCACCCAACTGAAATCAGATTAGCGCGCGCTCGAGGAGCTTGCTAGAAGGGTTGGCCTGTCCGGTGCAGTTAACCCTCTGACAAAGACGATAACTCAATGTGGCAATAATCTGGCAGCGTATACCCCAAAGGGTTTGAGAGGCAGTTGAGTCTCAAGAAGGGCGAGAGAATTCTTGTCTGACGCCAAGACGATGAGATAGTAGTCAAACCTATCCTTGACACTTAGATGTCCGTGCATGGGCGGTAACAGAACATTTTGGCGACCGCAAGTGAGACGGAGCCACACGGTTGAAACGGAGCCTTACCGGTCACAAGACTCAATTCCTCAGAACGTGTCATCTTCTCCGTGTTCGCAAAACAATATCAGCGTAGGTCTATGTGTCCGCTAAATCTTATCCTCGACAAAAGCCGAAAGAGGCCGCTGTGTGACCCCTCCCCGGGGGGTTTGACGAGCAAGCGTCAGAGCGCGGGGTTCCAGAAATTACAGGTTTATGCGAAAAGATAATTAGTCTGATCTGTGATGCACCATCACAATCGATAGAGCACGCCTGTTGGAGGGCTAGTGGAACTAGGCAGAGAGGGCCGGCATCTGGTGGCGCCTCCTGAAGAGATCTACGCTCCGCTTCTACACGGGAAAGATTTTGAAACGGTACTCCAGGAGACGGTGGATGAGGTTCTGAATCAGATTTTCGGATATCAGACGACAGATACCATTTTCGAAAGCATGAAGATGATGGGCTCTGAGAAAGGGATGAATACGCCTGAGCCGCCGATGGAGACAGCTCTTCCCAGACTCCTGAAAAGACTCGTCGGGGCCCCTCACGTCCTCATCGAGACTTCTATTCTCAAATGCCTGCATTTCAAGTACGGTCTAGAGTACGAGGACATGGAGAGCAGCAGCTTTCGAATACGCATACGGAAACTCAAGAAGGATCTATCGCGAAAAAGTTCAGGTGGAGTCAATAGATCTTGAGACTATTCATCGTCGTAGCTGCTCTCTCAGTATTGGCGAGCGTCTGCATCTGGATACTGGACGCGGCAATAAACGCCTTTCTTATCCGCGGCGGAACATTCCTGGATATGCTGATTCTTGACATACCCAGATATGACCTCTACTTTCGCCTGATCGCCCTGGCGATTCTTTTTCTCTTTGGTGTCGCGGTCTCCGGCATGGAGGCTCGCGGCAGATTTCTTGTGTGGCCTGAGGAACAGCTCAGAGAGAATATGACGAAAAGGTTCGTCATGATGTGTATTGGCGGTGATGCAAGAGAAGGCATCTCCTACATATCTGCCACGGTGGAGAGCGTACTCGGCTATAAGGTAGATGAGGTGATTGGCAGGCCGTTTCAGAGTTTCCTGCCCGAGCCTGAGGCGGTGAAGGTGGACAGAGCGTTTGCCAAAGCCCTGAGAGGTGAAAAAGGAGTAACCCATGTTAGAGAGGTCCTCAGGAAGGATGGGTCTAGAAGAGATTTTGAGATAACCTCCTTTCCCATGAGCATAGAGGGAAAGGTCGTTGGGTTCCAGGGGATCGTCAGAGACGTCACAGAACGGAAACGAGTGGAGGTTGATATCGGGATCCTTACCAGATTCTCCAGCGAGAATCCGAACCCGATGCTAAGCTTGAGCCGTGATGGAACGGTCCTGTACGCCAATCACTCTGCTCAAGCCCTGCTGCAGGAGCACAAGGACATTGTCGGTGACTTGTCCTCCAAATTCTGGCAGGGCTTGGCTGCAGAAGCATCGACAACCGAAGAGAATAGGATTTTTGAGCTGCAATTGAGAGACAAAGTCTACTCGTTCTTAGCAGTGCCCCTCAAGAAAGCCCGCCACGTTAACCTATTTGGACTAGACATCACCAATCAAAAAAGGATAGAAAAGGAACTTGAGAAGAAAGTTGCCGAGAGGACAAGAGAGCTCGAAGAGTCGCAAGAGCGGATTCTCGGCCTTCAGCAAATGGCTACGATAGGAAAGATGGCCGCGATGGTAGGTCACGATTTGCGCAACCCCCTGCAGGTACTCGCCACGACCCTCTACCTGCAAAAGAAGAGGATTAAATCCTTGCCTATTCCTGCTAGGAGGCTCATCAAGAAAAAGGGCATCAGTGGGCTACTGCAGGCGACTCAAGACCAACTGAGGTATATGGACAAGATCGTCTCTGACTTGCAGGACTACGCCAAACCCGTAGAGCCGAAGCTCGCCGAAACCGACGTTCGCAAGTTAATCAACCGCACACTCAAAACGATCTCAATTCCCGACAACATCACAGTCGCGGTAGAGATCGAACGCAACCTCGATTTCTCCAAGATCAATGTTGACCCCTACCTGATGAGACGCGCGCTCACGAACCTCATCGTGAATGCGATTCAAGCCATGAAGAAGGGAGGACAGCTTACCATAAGAGCGGCTGAAGGAAAAGAGACCACAGCGATCTCTATCCAAGATACTGGGGTAGGCATACCAGAACGTAATCTGGAGAAAATCTTCGAGCCCATGTTCACTACAAAGTCCAAAGGGCAGGGTCTCGGACTGTCTGTCTGCAGGCAGATTGTGGAGGCCCATCAGGGAAGAATCACTGTCGGAAGCAGAGTAGGTGAAGGAACAACGTTCACGATCGAGCTGCCAAGGAGCAGTGGAGGTGAAGGAAGATGAAAAAGAGGATCCTAATAGTGGACGACGATACAGCACTCCTGAAGAACTTCAGGGAGATACTTGAGTCAGAGGAATATGAGGTAGATACAGCGCAGACTGGGAAAGAAGCGATTGATAGAACTGGTCAGCAGCTTTACAACCTAAGCCTAATAGACATCAGACTCCCTGATATGGAGGGAACACGCCTCCTCACAGCCATGAAAGAGACGACCCCGAGAATGATCAAGATAATAATCACCGGCTTCCCTGCTCTGGAAAACGCCATAGAGGCTGTGAACAGAGGCGCTGACGGCTACATAGTCAAACCGCTACTGGACAT